>NZ_DJDV01000092.1:17698-52543 GCF_002431195.1 Sphingobium sp. UBA5915
TGAGCCATGACCATGTTGACCAGCCTCAAGGCTCTGCTGTTTCCCACGGTCGCGCCTGGCGGAGCGCAAGCCATCGCCCTGCCGGCCGAACGCAGCGCGGATTTTGCGCAATTTCTGGGCGCAGCGCAGGCGGATAAGCCGGCCAGCCCTCCGGCGGTGGATGATGTCGCAGCCTTTGCCGCCCGGACGTCGGCCACCCTCGTCGGACAAGAATATTCGCATGGTGGCGATAAGGCGATGCTGCCGGCGGGCCCCGCCATGCCTGCTCCCTTGGTAGAAGGCGACGCCGGGGCGCAACCGGCGCTCGAGCCGATGCCGGGGCAGGGGGCAGTGCCCGCACCAATCGAGGCGGCGCCGACAGCCGGCCCGGCAACGGCTCAGCCCTCGCGCGTCCCGGATGCGGACGGCGCTGATCCAGAGCTGCTGAAACGGCCTCATGCGTCCACCGACGTGCCGGAAGGATCGCCTGCGGTTGTGCGGCTCCCCATGGCAGGTCAAGGCGATTCGCCAGCCGTCGCGCTGGGCCGACCGAGTCCGTCCCTCGCCGGGCCGGGGGAGGACGTGGCTGACCCGTTGCAGCCCGTCGCGCATCGGGATGGGCCATCGCCTTCTCCAGCGATCGCGGCACCGACCGACATGGGACCGTTGGAGCCGCCGATTGCGAACCTGACTCATGAGGGCCAGGCCATGGCGGTCGCGTCCGCCGCGCCCGAAGCTGCCATGCTGGCCCCGATGGACGACAGCGTCGCGAAGCCCGTCGTGTCGAACGAAGCGGAGCGTGCGGAGACGCCGGTGGTTCCTGCGGAAGGCGGCGAAGACGAACAAGCGGTGCAACCGGACGCTCCGAAAGCGAAGACGCGCGCGGATCGGGCCGAAGACGCCCCGATTTCGGTTTCCGCCTTGGCGATGCCGATTCCCGTGCCGGTATCTCCGGCCCCCGTCGCTGACAGCGCGCCTTCGCCTGTTGCCGCTGCGCCGGTCGCGCCTGCCACCAGCCGGTCGCAGCCCGCCATGCCATCGCATCCGTCCCCGCCGCAGCCAGATGCCGCGCCCATCGACCCGGCCGTGCCGATGGCCGATCATCCCGTGGCGTCCGATCATGCGCCTGTCGCGTCGTCAACGGTGCCGGTCGAAAACAGGGCTGTCCCAGCGCCACCAACGGCAACCCCTTCGGCTGAACCGCAGGCGGCCGAGATCAGCGCTCCTGTCGATGCGGGCGCACGCAGCGTCGCCCCTGCCGACGCGACATACCCGCCATCGCCGGTCCCGCAACCGGCCAAGGCCACCCATGCGGTCCAGCCAATACCGTTGGCCGGCGTAGCGCCTCAGGTTCGGCCTTCTGTGTCCGCAGGTGCCGAAGCCCTTGTCACAGACCCGAAGCTGCCGGTCGATCAGCCACACGCCGCCGTCGCGCAAACACCGAACAGGAGCGAGCCGGTGACGGCCGCTCCCACCACGCGCGCGCCGGTCGGGCACGCCACGGCCGCGTCAGCTTTTGATCCGGCCATGGCCGCGGCGCCGATGCCTGTCGCGCGCGAGGGTGCGGACGAGCCCGCGATTCCGGACGCGTCCGCTGCGCCCTCCGTCGGTTCCGCCATGCCACGGCCCGCCATGATGGCCGCTTCGGCCGATGGGCCGGCCGCGCTATCCGTCGCGACAAGGACGCCGCCCTCAGACATCCCGCCAGTCGAGGCCCCGCCCGCGCCGGCCCTTCATGCGGCTGGATCCGGGGCTGCTGTAGCTCGGAGTGCCGCACCATCCGTGTCGGCCCCTGCAACGCCGGCCGAGGCATCCACCCTATCCGCAGCGCGGGAGCCGCCTCCGGTCGTCGCGCCGCGCGAGATCGTTAGTCCACCCTTGCCGGCGGAACCGGCAACTCCAGCTAGTGCCGAGCGCGGTGCCGTCGTGACGGGTTTCCCGACGACCCCGGCCATGGCGGCGCAGACAGCGGCCGATCAGCCCGCCGCCGCCCAGGATGATGCGGTCGTAACGCCGCCGGACATGGTGTCCGACGTCGCGCGGCCCATGGTCCAGCGGGTTCGGGCGGAGGCCGTTTCCTTGCTCCAGCTGGTGCGCGACCAGATGATCGGCCGCGCCCCCCAGGTTGCCGAGCCACGGGGCGACAGCGCGGCCGCGCCGATGACCGATGCCCCATCCGCCACGCCAGCGGCAGCGCCTGTGCCGGCGAGCGCCGCGACCGCACCGCTTCTGACTCCCGCGCCGCAAGCGACGGCTCAGATCGCACCGCTTGCCACGCCCGTCAGCGACCTGTCCGCCAGCCTTGGCGCGCAGATGGTCGATATGGGCGTTTCGGGCCAGTGGATCGACGGGCTGGCGCGCGACATTGCCGGCCTGTCGGCCAATGGCGCGCAGGGCCGGTTCCAGATCAACGCCGACCGGCTTGGCCCCGTCCAGGTCGATATTCGCCAGGGCGCGGATGGTGCTGCGGTCAGCCTTACCGTCGCCAGCGAGGCGGCCGAACTGGCGCTCCGTCAGGATATCGACCAGTTGAAGCGGGACCCCGCCTTTTCCGCCGCACGCATTCAGGACGTGCGGGTGGAGCGGTCCGCGCATATTACCGAACCGGCTCGTGCCGATAACGCCGCGAACCAGAATGGTTCGCAATCCGATCCACAGCAGCAGCCGTCCGCCGGCCATTGGCAGGCCCAGGGGCAGGGATCGGGCCAATCGCAGATGCAGGGCCGCCAGGGCCGCGAAAATATCGCGCAGATGCATAAAAATGGCAGCGAGCCGGTCGTTATGGACTCTGAGGAGGCGGGCAACAGCGCCCGCGACACAGTGCGCGCGCGCTATGCGTGATCCGCGCCCATCCCAGGGGACCTAGAGCATGAGCGACGAACCGAAGGCCAAGAAGAAAAAGGGCGGGGGCATGAAGATGATCCTGCTGCTGGTCGTCGGCGTCATCGTCGGCGGCGCGGGCGCGGCGGGTGGCCTTTATGCCGCCGGCTTCTTCGGCGCGAAGGAGGAAGGCCCCAAGGAGGACCCCAACAAGCCCGTACTCGTGCTGGCCGGCGAAAGCGCGGAAGACATTGCCAAGGCCCATGCCGCCCCGCATGGGGAAGCCGGCGCTCTCCACGCCATGCCGCATGGCAAGGGCATCGACCTGCCGACCCCGGCCAATCCGGCCGCCTATCAGGCGACCTATTTCCAGTTGCAGGCGCCCTTCACCTCCAACATGAGCGATACCGACGCCTTCGCCCAGATTTCGGTCGCGGTGTCGACCTATTATGACATGCGCGTCATCGATGCGATCAAGACGCATGAAATGGCGATCCGCAGCCAGGTGCTGATGATGCTTGCCCAGCAGCCGCAGGAGGTGCTGGACACCCCCAAGGGCAAGCAGATGCTGCAAGGCAAGATCAGGACGATCATCAACGATATTTTGAAGCAGAAAACCGGCTATGGCGGCGTTGATAACGTTTATTTTACCAATTTCGTTATTCAATAGGGGCGCCTGAAGAGGGTCGGGATGTCCCCTGACCTGATGCGGGCAGGGGACCAAGATGACGACCGACGTTCAATCCTTCGCCTTCGGGCGCGGGGAATTGCAGGCGCCCGTGATGCTGTCCGGGCTGGACCGGCTGGGCGACAAGCTCGGCCGGCGCATTCGCGCGCTGATCGAACCGATTGCGGGCGTGCGCCCCAATGTGCAGGCGCAAGACGCCCGCGTATTGGACTTCGCCGCCTGGAGCGCGCAAGTCCCCGCCTTTACCAGCATTTCGCTCTATCGCATCCTGCCACTCAAGGGGCAGATGCTGCTGCGGCTGGACGCAGGCATGATATCGACGCTGGTCGATTGCTTCTATGGCGGCATCGGCAACCGTCCGCTGCCCGTGCGCGGTGAATTCACGCCGACCGAAGACCGCCTGATCGCGCGGATTTCCGAAACATTGATGGTGCGGATGGTCGAAAGCTGGGCCGATGTCCTGCCGCTCGACGCGTCGCTGATCCTGCGCGAAACGGGTGTGGGCTATGCCGCCGCCGCCCAACCTGCCGACCAGATGGTGCTGCAACGCTTCGTCGTCACGCTGACGCGCGATCAGGAATGGCCGATCGACCTGCTGTTCCCCCTGTCCGCCCTGCGCGCGGTCGAGGCGCTGACCGGCGCCAAGGTTCCCGCCGATGATGACCAGGCCGATCCGGTGTGGCAGGGACGCATCGCGCGGCGCATGCGCGACATCCGCCTGCCGGCCCGCACGGTGCTGGCCCGCCCCAATCTCTCGCTCGCCGACCTGATGGAACTCAAGGTTGGTGATGTAATCCCCGTGACGATCGGCCGCGCGCTGCCGTTGATCGTTGGAAACCGCATCGTTGCCCATGGCACGATCGGTGAACAGGATGGCCGCGCCGCCTTCCAGATCGAAAAGCTTGCACAGGAAACCGACCAATGAGCGACATGAGCGAAGCCCCCCGGATGGAGCGGCCCGAAGACCCGGTCAGCAAGATGACCAATAACCGCCAGTTCAAGCTGCTGGCCGACATTCCGGTGCGCATGTCGGTGGAGGTCGGCTCCACGTCGCTGCGCCTGGCCGAAGTCATGGACCTGGCCGAAGGCTCCATCGTGGAACTGGATCGCCAGGCCGACGACCTGCTCGACATCATGGTCAACGGCGCGCTGATCGCCAAGGGCGAGGTGGTGACGGTGAACGGGCGCTATGGCATCCGCATCGTCGATATTGCGGCGACCGAAAACCGGCTTGCCGGGATCGAACGGCGCGGCTGATCGCACGCTGGCCAATTTGCCCTTGCCTTTGCCCGCGAAACTGCGGATCGCACTGGCGGGGTTAACCATGATAGCGGGCGGCTCGATATGGTCTGGTATTTCGTCAAGTTGCTGATCCTGCTGCCGCTGGTGGGCGGCATGGCGTTCGGCGCATTGTGGCTGTGGCGCAAATATCAGCCCGGCATGATCGGCGCGGGGCAGGGCGATCGCTCGCTCAAGCTGCTCGAAGCGCTGCCGATGGGCACGTTCGGCAAGCTCGCCGTGGTGGAATTTGAGGGCAAGAAGATCCTCGTCGCGGTGACGCGCGGCCGCATCGAAAAGATCGCGGAAGGCGATCATGCCCGTTTGCGCTGACCAGCCCTTACCCGTCATCCCCGCGAAAGCAGGGACCCATCTTCCGATGGTGGCGGCCGGATATAATGGCCCAAAATGGATTCCCGCTTTCGCGGGAATGACGGTCTTTGTGTTTCTGGCCTTGTTCCTCTTCGCCGTCCCCGCCTTCGCCCAAGCCGCGCCCGCTGCGCCGCCGGTCGACAATGGCGGCGCGCTGACCCGTGCGCTGGGGCAGGTGTCGGGCGATGGCCGGTCGCTCTCGCTATCCCTGCAAATCCTGATCCTCATGAGCCTGCTGACGGTGCTGCCGTCGCTCGTGCTCATGATGACCAGCTTCACCCGCATCATCATCGTCCTCTCGCTGCTGCGCCAGGCGCTGGGCTTGCAGCAGACGCCGCCCAATCAGGTGCTGGTGGGGCTGGCGCTGTTCCTGTCGCTGTTCGTTATGCGGCCCGCGATCGACACCATTAACGCGCAGGCCTTCGATCCCTATGGCAAGGGGCAGATCAGCATCGAGGAAGCGGTTGGCCGATCGGCCAAGGTGCTGCACGGCTTCATGAGCAAGCAGACGCGCGAAAGCGACCTCAAACTCTTCGCCAATCTGGCGCAGGCCCCCGCCTTCCGCACGCCCGCCGACATTCCCTTCTCGATCCTGCTGCCAGCCTTCGTTACCAGCGAATTGAAGACCGCGTTTCAGATCGGTTTCATGATCTTCCTGCCCTTCCTCATCATCGACCTGGTGGTGGCATCGACACTGATGGCGCTGGGCATGATGATGCTGTCGCCCACCATCATTTCCATGCCCTTCAAGCTGTTGCTCTTCGTGCTGGTCGATGGCTGGGCGCTGACGATGGGGTCGCTGGCGGGATCGTTCGCGACATGAGCGCAACGCACCGAATGGTTGAAGAGCGATAGGGGATGGAAAACGCCGATTTCTTCTTGGGCCTTGCGCAGCAGGCGCTGTGGATCACGGCGCTTGCCGCTGCGCCCATTCTCATTCCGGCACTGATATCAGGCCTCATCATCGGGATGATCCAGGCGGCGACCTCCATCAACGAGCAGACGCTCAGCTTCATTCCCAAGCTGATCGTCGTCGGCGCGATGCTGGTGTTGTTTGGCGGGTCGATCATGGTGCTGGTCGCCGACTTCACGCGCGAAATTTTCGAACGCATCCCGGACCTGCTGCAATGAGGGGGGCGCGATGATCGCGCCGGGCTTCGCGGGCGTCGAAACCCAGCTATGGGTCTGGCTGATCGCGATGATCCGGCCGGGCGCCGCCTTCATCGCCGCGCCCGTGTTCGGCGCGCCCGCCGTCCCGCTTCAGCTGCGCCTGATCCTGGCGCTCGCGCTGGGCCTGGCCGCGCTCAACAGCGTCACAATCCAGCTTCCGCCCGATGGTGTCGCCAGCTTCCAGGGTGTGTTGATGGTCGCGGGCGAGGTGCTGGCCGGCCTCGCCATGGGGTTCGCGGTCCAGATCGGCTATGCCGCCGCTTTCGTCGCGGGGGAAACGATCGGCAACGCCATGGGCCTCAACTTCGCCGCCATGGTCGATCCGTCATCGGGGCAGGGGACGCAGGTGCTGGGCCAGTTCCTCTCGATCCTCGCCACCTTCCTGCTGCTGGGCATGGACGGCCATCTGCTGCTCGCCAGCTTCGTCGTGCAAAGCTATGTCGCCATTCCGCCCAGCAGCGGCATATTGGCCAATGACACCATCTGGCGGCTCATCGAATTTGGCGGGTCGCTGCTGGGCATGGGGGTGACCGTCGCGCTGCCTGTCGGTTTTGCGCTGGTGCTGGTGCAGATCGTCATGGGCATGCTGTCGCGCGCGGCGCCTTCGCTCAACCTGTTCGCGGTCGGCATGCCGATGGCGATGATGGCGGGCCTGATCCTGCTCGCCATCGCCGCGCCGATCATGGCCGAAGGCATGACCGCCGCCTTGAAGGCAGGGCTGACGGAAGCCGGCCACATCGCGGAGGGCCGCTGACATGGCCGGCGGCAGCGAGGGCGGCGAAAAGACCGAAAAGCCGACACCCAAGAAATTGCAGGACGCCGCCAAGAAGGGCGACATCCTCCAGTCGCGCGAACTGGGCACGGCGCTGGTCGTCATGGCCGGTATCGGTTGTCTGGCGGTCATTGGCCCGTCGCTGATCGACGCGCTGCGCGACATGCTGGTGGAGGCGCTGCGCATCCGGCGCGAGGATATTGTCGACTTTTCCCCGGCCAAGCGTGGACTCGACCTGCTCGCCAGTATCGCGCTGCCGGTGGCGGGTGTCATGCTCGCCACCTTCCTGGCCGCCATCGCCGCGCCCGCGCTGCTCGGATCGCTGGGCTTTCGCCCCGGCGCCTTCGCGCCCAAGCCCGAAAAGCTCAATCCTCTGTCCGGCCTCAAGCGCATTTTCGGGATGCAGGGGCTGATCGAATTGCTGAAATCGATCGCCAAGGTCGGCCTGCTCGGCAGCATCGGCGTCTGGCTGATCTGGGACCGGCTGGCCGAGATTACGGGCCTGGGCAAGGCGGGCATCGCGCCGGCCATCGCCGACGTTGGCAACATCTTCATCTTCACCTGCCTGGTCATGGCGGGCGGCCTGTTCCTGATCGCGGGCATCGACGTGCCGGCCCAGATCATGCAGCGCGCCAAGCGGCTGGGCATGAGCAAGCAGGAAGTGAAGGACGAGCATAAGGAAAGCGAAGGCTCGCCCGAGCTCAAAGGGCATATCCGCCGCCGCCAGTTCGAAGTGCTGAGCGGCTCCACCCGCAAGGCCGTCGCTGAAGCGAGCGTCATCATCACCAACCCCACCCATTTCGCGGTCGCGCTGCGCTACAAGCCGGGGCAGGACGCCGCGCCCGTGGTCGTCGCCAAAGGGTGCGACGCCATCGCCGCCTCGATCCGCGACCTTGCCGACACGCATGGCGTCACTGTGCTGCAATATCCCGAACTGGCGCGCGCCATCTATTTCACCAGCCGCGCGGGGCAGATCGTGAATGAGGGGCTGTATATGGCGGTGGCGACCGTCCTCGCCTTCGTCTTTCGCGTGGAAAACAAGATGGCGGGCGAAATGGACCGCCCCTTCATCACCGTGCCCGACGACCTGCGCTTCGACGCGGACGGGCGCAAGCTCTGACACGCGCTGCAAATGTCGCCTTCGCAGTCCTTTTTATCGAGCGACGAATTTTTTCGCTGAACGCCCTAAAGCATCAGGACCCCGGTCCGTTCTCTGTTCACGGGGACCCGTAAGGATGGTGCGTCATGGACGATTTTGTATCGCGAACTGAATTGTCGCCGGTCGATCGCGCGGTCGTCCGCGCATCTTCGCCCGTGCCCGCCATCCAGTCAGTGTCCGCTCGCCGGACCAACGACGCGATGGCGCAGGAAAAGCGAAGCGCCCTGCCGCAGCCCGATGTGGCCGGGAGCAGCCAGGAGGAACTGGCCAGCCTTGCCGAATATGTCGAGGTCCATGCGCGCATCGCCGAAATCCTGGCCGACCTCGACGCCGGGTCGACCGACCTTGCGCGTGCGCAGGATGCGGTGCAGGCGATGATCCCCAAGCCCATGGTGCTAGTGCCCCTGCCGCCCGCCAGCAAGGAGGCGGTGGAACATGCCGCCGATGTCGCCAGGCGCATCGTCGCGCGCGCCGCCCATGCCCATGCCGGCCAGGCGCATCTGCAGCGCGCAACGGTCGAGCAGGTCGCGGTTTCCGCAGGATAAGCGGCCGGTCGCGGGCCGGGTCATGCCTGCTGCAAATCTTTCCTAAAGGTCTTCCCGCTACCGCCGTTCTACCCTCTTGAAAGGACGGCCCAATGACTTCGGTAGGCAGCAGCATCTTGACAGCGCTCGGCGCGGGATCGGGGATCGACACCTCCTCGCTCGTGTCCAGTCTGGTCAGCGCGACGCGCGACCCGAAGGAATCGGCGATCACCAGCCGTCAGTCGCTTAACAGTTCACGGATTTCCGCGCTGGCGTCGGCAGTGAGCTCGCTCGACACCTTCGCCGACGCGCTCACCGAAGTCCTCTCGGGCGCGGCCTATACCGGCACCGCCGCCTCCAACGACAGCAGCATCGCATCGGTCACTCTGCTGAGCGGCGGAAGTCCGGCGGGTCTTCCCGCGCAGCTCATCGTCGACCAGTTGGCGACCGCGCGCGTCCTGTCTTCCGCCGCGACCGCCGGCGCGACGGGCAGCAGCGCGGTCGGAACCGGTAGCTTCACCATCACCAACGCGGCGGGCGAAGCGACGACCATCGCCATCGATTCCAGCAACAACAGCTTTGCCGGCCTCGCCTCTGCGATCAACGCTGCGGGAACCGGCGTAACCGCGCGCGTCGTGACCGATACCAACGGCACGCGGCTGGTGTTCAAGGGGGAAACCGGCGCGGCCAATGATTTTTCCGTCAGCACCAGCGCCGATGATAGCGGCAGCGTGCTCGCGGGCCTGGGCTGGAGCGGCACGGACAGCGCCACCATGTCCAGCACGTCGGCGCCGCAGAACGCCAAGATCACGTTGGACGGTGTCGCCTATGAATATGCCAGCAACACCGTCGACGGTGCGATCGACTATCTGCGGATCGACCTTAACAAGGCGTCGCCCGGCACCACCGTCACCCTGTCGATGACGCAGCCGACGGCCGGCCTGTCCGATCTGCTCAAGGAATTTGTCAGCGCCTATAATACGCTGATGACCGCGCTCAACACCGCGACCGCGACGGGCGCGGATTCGTCGAGCGCAGGGGTCTTGAACGGCGTGTCGGGCGTGCGCGACATGAAGCGCCAGCTTGCCGCCATCACCTCGACCCCGCTCGGCAGCACCGGCACTTACAAGACGCTGGCGGATATCGGCGTCGCCACCAATCGCGACGGCACGCTCAGCCTCGACACCGACATGCTCGCAAAAGCCATGGAAGCGGATCCCGAAGGCGTGACCAACATGGTCAACCCCAAGGTGTCGACCGCCGCCAATCCGGGGCTCGCCAGCCTGATGGACAGCGTGCGCGACTCCATCGAGAAAGATGACGGCCCGCTCAAGCTGGCGCAGGAGCGCTATGGGGCGCTGGCTGAGGACTTTACCGAGCAGCTGAGCAAGCTTGATGATCAGATGACCAATTATCAGGAGCATCTGACCAAGGTTTACGCGGCGATGGAAACACGCCTCAGCGCGCTTAAGGCGACGCAAAGCTACCTCGAACAGCAGATCAAGGTCTGGAACAACAGCGACAACTAATTCGGGACGGAAGACGACGATGTTCTACAATCAGGGCTATGCAGGCAATTCGGCGGCGCGGCGTTATGCGGCGGTGCATTCGGGCAGCCGCACTGAAGGGGCAACCCCGCACGGGCTGGTCAAGATCCTGTTCGACGAACTGCTGCTGGCGCTCGACGCCGCGGCGCTTGCCGAACGCAATGGCGACCGGATGAAGGTGTCTGACAAGCAGGCCCGCGCCATGTCGATCCTGTTCGCGCTGGAATCCAGCCTGGATTTCGACAAGGGCGGCGACGTCGCCACGGGTCTGGCGCAAATCTATCGTGAGGCGCGCCGTCTGCTATTGGTCGGGGCCAAGGAGCGTTCCGCCGCGCCGGTTGATGAAGCGCGCGCGATCGTTGCGGAAATCGCCGAGGCCTGGAACCAGATCGGCTAAGGCCAGCGCCAAGGCCAAGGCGGGTCAGGGCCAGCGTCGCGCCACTGGCCATGGAGGCGGGGTTGCACCCCTTCATTGGCGTCTGTATAGGCGTTGCTCGCACGAGGGCGGTCCGGCGGGGCCGCCTTTTTGCGTTTCGCGCAACCCCGCGCATCTGACGATTTAGACATCAGTCCAGAAAGGTAAGGCCCATGTCGATTAAGCCGCTCATGCCCGTTTACCCCCGGTGCGATGTGCGTCCGGTGCGAGGCGAGGGCTGCTATCTGATCGGCGAGCGCGGCGAGCGCTATCTTGATTTCGCCAGCGGCATCGCCGTCAATCTTCTGGGTCATGGCCATCCCCGGCTGGTCAAGACGATCGCCGATCAGGCCGCGACCCTGATGCACACATCCAACCTCTATGGCATGCCGCTGGGGGAGGAGTTCGCGCAGAAACTGGTCGATAACACATTCGCCGATACCGTCTTCTTCACCAATTCGGGTGCGGAAGCGGTCGAATGCGCCATCAAGACTGCGCGCCGCTATCATTTTGCCAATGGCGAGGCGCACCGGCACAAGATCATCAGTTTCGACAACGCCTTTCACGGGCGGACGCTGGGCACGATTTCGGCCACCAGCCAGCCCAAGATGCGCGACGGCTTCGAACCCCTGCTGCCCGGTTTCCAGGTCGTGCCCTTCAACGACCTTGAGGCCGCGACCGCCGTGGTGGATGACAATACCGCCGGCTTCCTGCTGGAGCCGGTGCAGGGCGAAGGCGGCGTGACCCCCGCGACGCAGGACTTCCTCAAGGGCTTGCGCCAGCTGTGCGACGAACGGGGGCTGCTGCTCATCCTCGACGAAGTTCAGTGCGGCTATGCCCGTACCGGCACCTTCTTCGCGCATGAGCAATATGGCGTCGCGCCCGACATCATGGCCGTGGCGAAGGGCATTGGCGGCGGCTTTCCGCTCGGCGCGTGCATGGCGACCGAAGAAGCAGCCAAGGGCATGGTGTTCGGCACCCACGGGTCTACCTATGGCGGCAATCCGCTCGCCATGGCGGTGGGCCTTACCGTGCTCGACGAAGTGCTGGCCGACGGTTTCCTCGACCATGTGAAGACCATGGGCGCGCGCCTGCGCGCGGCGCTGGAGCAGCTCATCCCCAATCATGATGATATGTTTGCGGATGTGCGCGGCATGGGCCTGATGCTGGGCGTCAGGATGAAGGACGCCTATGATGCGCGTGCCTTTGTCGGGCATCTGCGCGATCATCACGGGCTGCTCGCCGTGTCGGCGGGTCAGAATGTGCTGCGCATCCTGCCGCCCCTCGTGATCGAGGAAAGCCACATCGCCGAAGCCATCGAGAAGATTTCCGCCGGCGCGCGGAGCTTCAAGGAGGCGAAGGCGGCCTGACATAATTTCTCCAACCCCGTTCGGTTCGAGCGTGTCGAGAGCTGTTCTCGATACGCCTTCTCGACAAGTTCGAAGGCTACTCGAACCGAACGGGAGGGGAGTAGAGGGGAAACCCATGACCAAGCATTTTCTCAATCTTTCCGACGCAGGCGGTGACGCGATCGCCGCGATGATCGCCGACGCCATCGACCGCAAAGCCGCGCGGGCGGGCAAGCCCAAGGGTGCGGCGGATGCCGATGCGCCGCTCGCCGGCCATACGCTGGCGATGATCTTTGAAAAAAACAGCACCCGCACCCGCGTCAGCTTTGACATGGCGATCCGCCAATTGGGCGGCACCTCACTGATCCTGGACGGCGCGACCAGCCAGCTGGGCCGCGGCGAAAGCATTGCGGATACAGCCCGCGTGCTGTCCCGCATGGTCGACGCCATCATGATCCGCACCGACGACCATGCCAAGGTCGAGGAAATGGCGCATTATGCCACGGTCCCGGTCATCAACGGCCTCACCGACCTGTCGCACCCCTGCCAGATCGTCGCGGACCTGCTGACCGTAGTGGAACATGGCCTGGCGCTTCCTGGCAGCCAATGGGCGTGGCTGGGCGATGGCAACAATGTGTTGCATTCCATTGTCGAGGCGGCCGGGCTGCTGAAATTCGATGTGCGCATGGGGATTCCCCATGGCTATGACCCCGATCCCGGCTTTGCCGAAGCGGCGCGGGCGGCGGGATCGGCCATCATGCTGACGCGGGACGCGGCCGAGGCCGTGGCCGGCGCGGACATCATCGTCACCGATACCTGGATTTCCATGGGTCAGGCGCATGCCGACGAAAAGCTGGCGGCGATGATGCCGTTTCAGGTCACGCCCGATCTGATGCGCCAGGCTAAGGCCGATGTGAAATTCCTCCACTGCCTGCCTGCCCACCGGGGCGAGGAAGTGGTGGAGGCGGTGATCGACGGGCCGCAATCACTGATCTGGGACGAGGCGGAAAACCGCATCCATGGCCAGAAATCGGTGCTGCTCTGGGCGCTGGGTCGGCTTGGTTGAGATTTCGGGCAGGCTTCCTATCTAGGCAGCCTGCCCGCATCGCTGGATGCTGAAATCTTTGGCCGGCGTATCTCCGCCGGCTGCCGGAGTATCATGTTGACGCCTGCCGCCACTCTCGACCAAGCCATTGGTTTCACCATCACGCAGCGCCATGCGCGCGGCCGCCTGGTGCGCCTGGGTCCCGTGCTGGACGCGGTGCTCGCCGCCCATGCCTATCCGCCCGCGATCGAGCGCACGCTGGCCTCCGCGCTTGTGCTGGCCGCCTTGCTCGGCAGCACGCTCAAGGAGGAAGGGGGCCAGTTGACGCTCCAGGCGCAGACCGACAATGGGGTCATCAGCCTGCTGGTGGCCGATTACAAGAATGGCGACCTGCGCGGTTATGCCAAGTTCGATGCGGAACGGCTGGCCGAACTGGGGCCGGACCCGTCGCTGTTCGGACTGTTTGGCAAGGGTTTCCTTGCCATCACCTTCGACCTTGCCGAAACCGGCGAGCGCTATCAGGGCATCGTGCCGCTGGAGGGCGAATCGCTGGCCGATGCGGCGGAGCATTATTTCTTCCAGTCCGAACAGATACCCAGCCTGATCCGCATCGCGACCCGCCATGATACGGGTGAGGGCTGCGTTGCCGCCGGTCTGTTGCTCCAGCATCTGCCAGAGGGCGAGGTCGGGCGCGAAAGGCTGCATGTGCGCCATGATCATCCCGAATGGGAGCATGTGCAGGTGCTGGCCGACACGCTGCGGCCCGATGAACTGACTGACCCGGCCTTGCCGCTGACCGATATCCTGTGGCGCCTGTTCCATGAGGAAGAGGAAGTGCGCGTGAGCGAAGGCGCGCCGCTCGCCAAGGGGTGCCGGTGCGATCTTGCGCATATCCGCGACGTGATCGGCCGCTTCCCCGCAGACGAACGCGCGGAAATGGCGGGCGATGATGGTGTGATCGGCGTCGATTGCGCCTTTTGCTCGCGCATCTTCCCCCTGGCGCTCGACAGCTTCAACACGGATTCGCCGGCATCGGCCTCTGCCGCGAATTGAGGCCGGCCGTTCCGTTTGCGCTATGAAATTGCCGCAATTGTCCGGCAATGGTTCAGCATCATCTTTTTGCGACGAATGAAAAGGCGGATCGACCATGGCAGCAGCGCGCATATTGGGCGTCGCGATCGCGCTGATCGGCGTGGCAAGTGCGGCGCACGGCGTGGAGAAAAGCGGGCGGGACGCACCGTCGGCCCAGGCTTTGCGCGCGCTCGATACCGGCCAGTGGGAAGTGCGCGAACGCGGCGAGGACGCCCATACGCGCCGCATCTGCGTCAGCGACCTGCGCCAATTGCTCCAGTTGCAGCATGGCCCGCGCCTCTGTCCGGCGTTCACGGTCGATGACGGCGCGAAGGCCGTGTCGATCACCTATGATTGCGCTGCGGCGGGCAATGGCCGCACCGACCTGCGCGTCGAAACCGATCGCCTGGTGCAGATCCGGTCGCAGGGGGTCGCCGATGGCGCGCCCTTCGCCTTCGACGCCGAAGCGCGTCGCCTTGGCCCCTGCAAGCGTTGACCCGCGCATCGGCTCGGCAGGCGCGACCGCTTGCGCTGGTGCGTCGGGAGGCGTAGCGGGGCGCGATGGTTGCCAGACAAGAAAAATTTGCCGTCGTCCTGCTGTCGGGCGGTCTCGATTCGATGGTGGCGGGTGCGCTGGCGCGCGAGGCGGGTTATCGCGTCTTCGCGCTGTCGATCGACTATAACCAGCGCCATCGCGTCGAATTGCGCGCCGCCGCGCGCGTGGCGCAGGCGCTCAACGCGATCCGTCACATCGTCCTGCCGCTCGACCTCACCGCCTTTGGCGGATCGGCGCTGACGGCCGACATAGCCGTGCCCAAGAATGGGGTGGGCAGCGACATCCCCGTCACCTATGTGCCAGCGCGCAACACCATCTTCCTGTCGCTGACACTGGGGCTGGCGGAGGTCGCGGGGGCGAGCGACATCTTCATCGGCGTCAATGCGCTCGATTATTCGGGCTATCCCGACTGTCGGCCCGAATTTATCGACGCTTTCCAGAAGATGGCGACGCTCGCCACCAAGGCGGGGGTGGAGGGGCATCCGATCCGCATCAACACCCCGCTGCAATATATGACCAAGGCGGACATCGCGCGCGAGGCCGATCGACTGGGCCTGGACGCCGGCATCAGCTGGTCCTGCTACGATCCCACGCCCGATGGCAAGCATTGCGGCCTGTGCGACAGCTGCCGGTTGCGCTCCAAGGGCTATCAGGAAGCGGGCCTGCCCGATCCCACCATCTATGCCGTGCAGCCGCCCAAGGCCTAAACGATGAGCTATGCGGTCAAGGAGATGTTCCTGACGCTCCAGGGCGAAGGGGTGCAGGCGGGGCGGCGTGCGGTGTTCCTGCGCTTTGCCGGCTGCAATTTGTGGAGCGGGCGCGAGCAGGATCGCGCCAGCGCCATATGCCGTTTTTGCGATACGGACTTCGTCGGCACCGATGGCCTTGGCGGCGGCAAGTTCGCCGATGCCGAGGCTCTGGCCGACGCCGCGCTCGGCTTCTGGGGGGAAGGGGCGGAAGGCCGCTATATCGTGCTGACCGGCGGGGAGCCGATGTTGCAGGTGGACGACGCCCTGGTCGATGCGCTGCATGATCGGGGCTTCACCATCGCGATCGAAAGCAACGGCACCTTGGCCGCCCATCCCGGCATCGATTGGATCTGCGTCAGTCCCAAAGCCGGCAGCGACGTGGTGCAGCGATCTGGGCATGAACTAAAGCTCGTCTGGCCGCAGCCGGGCGGTGGCCATAGCCTGGCGGACGTCGATGCGATGGCCCGATGGGCGTTCGCTCATCATCTGATCCAGCCCCTCGACGACGCCCACGCCCCCGACAACGCCCGCGCCGCCATCGCCCTGGTCATGGACCGCCCGCAATGGCGGTTGACGGTACAGGCGCATAAATATCTGGGGCTGCGATAGGGCGGTCTTGGTCGTAGACCACTGCGATCCGCCATCGCCTTATAGGTTGAGACCACCTTTCAGCTCTGCGCCTGGGGGGCGGCTGCGAGATGGGTTCCCGCTTTCGCGGGAATGACGGACTGGGTGTTAAGCGGAATGTTGGCAATGCGGTGAACGAGCGCGGTTAGCGGAAATCAGACGAATCCGCTTCTGCTAGGCGCAAACGGTCAGCGCGTAACATCGGCCTGCCTGTAGCGCCGTTTGAAACAACTTCGCCTGACAGCTGCACGACGACCTGAATGTTGCCGAACCCATCCTGACGCGCTGATTGTAAGATGCGATCATAGACATGATCGACACCGTAATTGCCCGTTGCGAACCCGACACCGGGGCAGTCTCGGCCGGAAACCGATGCTCCGCATTCGATACAGCCGTCTTTGGCAGCGTGCGCGAAGAGAACGGCGGTGCCCTCAACCTCGTCGCCAACAGATACGGCCCAGCACCTATTGGCAGACAGTTCGACCGGCTTGGAAGCGCAGGACGCCAACGCGATAAGGCATAGCAGTGAGAGATTGTAGGACCGCATTCGGGGATCGTCACATAACAGCCGCATGCGCGCAACTGGTCGCAATACGATCTCTTTCCTCACGGGCAGGACAATAGCCCGCCGCATGCTCAGCCAATCCCATCTAACCGTTTCGACACGTCGTCATGCCGGGCTTGGCCCGGCATCCCGCTTTCTTGGACGGACGAAGCGGGACCCCGGCTTAAGGCCGGGATGACAATGACAAGATGTGGTTCAAATCTCAGCAAGCCCCCCTCGCCTGCTCTTACGGCTTCATCCCGACCTTCTCATTATAGGCCTGATGGCAGACCGGCTCCAGCACACCCTTTTTCCAGCATTTGGGGTCGAAAGAGGGCAGGGCCACGGCATAATCGTCGCCGGGCATGCCATAATATTGTTCGCCCGCCTGAATGAGCGACTTCTTGATCGAGGCGAGGCCTGTGCGTGCCACGTCGGCGAGCGCGCCGCGATCGGCGAAGATTGCCTGGCGGCCGACGACGCCGGCTTCCTGGCAAAAGCCCTTTTGCGCCTGCACCGTGGAATAGCCCGAATAGATGCGGGTATTATACATGTCAGCCGCCGACTGGCCGGCGCGGCCCTTGCCGGCGGTGCGCTGGAAATAGGCGAGCAGCGTCGCCTGCGCCGCGTCCAGTTCCGCGTCATGATGGGCGATCATGGCGTTGTAATTGTCGACCGTCAGCAGCGTGGGTTCGAACTGGCATTGCAGCGCCGCGACGTTGAGCGCGGCGCGCAGGTTCCACGCCAGCCCGGCCTTGATCTCGTCGGCCGTGGCGCCCGGCAAGCCAAGCGCGATGGCGGCATTGCTGTCGGTGAAGGCCGGCGCGCTCATGTCGGGCGGCGACCAGTAGAATTGGGCGGCGGCCGGCTGTGCCGCCAGCGGCATCAGGGCGATCGACAGGCTGCACAGGCTGGTGCGCAGGGCGGAACGGAAGCTCATCGTCTTGTCTCTCCAGAAGGATGCGGCACGGCGCATCCTGAAACTCATAACCATTCGCGCATATAGCTCGGATCGGCGCGTGGATTACTGGTCCGCAACCACTTCGGCATCTTCAGCAGGCGCGGAGGCCGGCGTGTTGCTCGCGGAAGCGCTCTGATTGGCCGCGCCAACATTGCCGGGGGCGGCGATGGCGGTGCCTTCGCTCTGCACGCCGTCCAGATCGGTCATCGCGTCTGTCGCGGTGCCGTCCACAACTTCCATATCCTTCATCTGCACATTGCTGCCGCCCTTGTCTCCGCTGCCGCAGGCGGTCAGCGACAGCAGAGCGGCGGTGCAGACGATCCATGCATTCACGCGCATCCGGGTCTCCTTGAACATCGCGTCGATACCCGGCATCCCCCGCCGGTGAAAGCAAAGGACCCTAGCGGGCGGCCTCGCATTGCTCAAGCCCTGAGCCGCAGCGCGACAAGCGGCTGAGAAAGGCCGGGAAATGGCTCTTGAGCGCACCATCGAGCGCAGCCATGGACGCGTTGCCACCCAGCGCGGCGACGCTGGTCACGGGATAATCGCTGATGCCGCAGGGCACGATGCCGGCAAAATGCGACAGATCGGGATCGACGTTGATGGAAAAGCCATGCAGCGTCACCCAGCGCCGGACCCGGATGCCGAGCGCGCCGATCTTTGCTTCCCGTCCGTCGCGGTCGTCGGTCCAGATGCCGATGCGTCCCTCCGCCCGTCGCGCCGCAATGCCAAGCTCGCCGAGCGCCGCGATCATCCAGCCTTCGAGATGATGGACGAAATTGCGCACATCCTTGCCCCGCGCGCTCAGGTCGATGTTGAGATAACCGATCCGCTGCCCGGGCCCATGATAGGTGTAGCGCCCGCCGCGGCCGGCATCGTGCACGGGAAAACGCGGGTCGATCAGTTCGGCCGGGTCGGCGCTGGTTCCGGCCGTATAGAGCGGCGGATGCTCCAGCAGCCAGACCCGCTCGCCCGCATCCCCGGCATGGATCGCGGCAGCGCGCGCTTCCATGTCGGCCAGCGCCTCTGAATAATCGACCGGCGCTGCATCGACGCGCCATTCGATGTGGTCGGGAAAGGGGAGGGAGTGATCCATGGCGTTTCCTTGACTTGGGCCGGGCGAGCGATCAAGTCTCCCACCCGCATTTCCCCCTTTTGAGGCAGGCAGATTAGATATGGCGACTATCTCCATCGGCAAGGCGTGGGAGGAAGCCGTCGCCTTCATCCGCCGCGAAGCGACATTGTTGTTTCCCGTCGCCCTGCTGTTCGTGGCGCTGCCTGGCCTGATCGTTCAGGAAATGACCCCGCCGCAATTGCAGGAATGGTTCGCGCAGCCCAAGGCGGACGCCATTCCGGTGATGCCGCCCGGCTTTGCCCTGTCGATGCTGCTGGGCATTGTCATCATCTGGTTCGGATCGCTTGCCCTTTTCGCGCTGGCGCTTCGCCCCGGCATCAGCGTGGGCGAAGCGTTGAGGCTCAGCTTTTCGCGCCTGCCGGTGCTGCTGGGCACTGCGGTGCTGGTGGTCGTTGCCATTGTCGCTTTCATTGTCGTGATCGCGCTGGTCAGTGTGATTTTCGCCATGGCCTCGCAACAGGCGGCGCATGCGATGGGATTGTTGCTGGGGCTGGCGGCGGTGATCATCGTCTTCTTTGCCAGCATCCGGCTGGTGCTGCTGAATGCGGTCGTTATCGACACGCGCGGCGGCGTGGTCGAATCGCTGCGCCGCGCCTGGGCGCTGACGCGCGGCCATTTCTGGCGGCTGTTCGGCTTCCTGGTGATCGTGATGCTGCTCTCGACGCTGGTGGGGACGGCGGCGCAGGTGATCTTCGGCTTGCTTGGCAGCCTGCTGGCCGGGCCGGAGGTGGCGCGGCTGGCGGGCGGCATTGCTGCGGCGGCGGTGTCGGCCGTGGTGCAGGTCTATCTGCTGGTAATGCTGGCGCGCATCTATCGTCAGGCGTCGGCGGCCTGATCCAGCAACGGCACATGCGGGGCGGCGTCGCGTGGCAAAATGCCCGCCAGGCGCGGGTCGGCGAACGTCTCGATCTCGCGCGCGAAGGGGGTAAAGCCTGAGCGCATGTAGAAGCCTAGCGCTCCCGGACTGTCGAGCGTGCAGCTGTGGACCCAGAAACGTTCGACCCCCTTGCGCCAGGCGAGCGACGTCGCATGCGCGATCAGCCAGCGACCCAGTCCCTTGCCGGTCCGTTCGGGGACGAGACCAAGGAAGCTCAGCTCGCAATCGGGCATCGACCGGAAATCGAGTTCCAGCAGGCCGATCTCCGTCCCTAGCGGGTCCGTCACCGCATAGATTTCGACCGCGGGGTCGTGGAGGATTGCCAGCAATTGCGCGTCCGCCATCACCAGCCGGGAAAACCAGAGCCATGGCGCGCCGACGCGGCGAAACAGGGTGCGATAGGCCTGCGCATCCGGCGTCTTCCAGCGGACGAGCCGCAGCGGCGCGGGCGGGATAGGCGCTGGCCGGGGCCGCGCGCGCATCTCCATATGGGTGACGATCGTCGCCACCATGCCCGGTTCGACCCGCATCAGCGGCATGCAGTTCAGCTCCAACTTGCCATCGGCGGCAGGCTCATCAGGATCGCGTCGATATTGCCGCCGGTCTTGAGCCCGAACAAGGTTCCCCGGTCGTGGACCAGGTTGAATTCGGCATAGCGGCCGCGCCATTCCAGCATGGTTCGATAGTCCGCATCGCTCCATGGCTCCCCCATCCGCCGCCGCACGATCGGCGGGAAGGCGGCCAGGAAGGCGTCGCCGACCGCGCGGGTGAAGGCGAAATTCGCGTCGAACGCTGCGTCGTCAACGCATTCGAGATGATCGTAGAAAATACCGCCCACGCCGCGATGCACGCCCCGGTGGGGGATGAAGAAATAGTCGTCCGCCCATGCCTTGAACCGGGGATAATGATCAGGATCATGCGCGTCGCACGCGTCTTTCAGCACGGCGTGGAAATGGGCCGTATCCTCTTCGCGCGGCAGCGGCGGGTTGAGGTCCGCGCCGCCGCCGAACCAGCTTTTCGTGGTGACAAGGTAGCGCGTGTTCATGTGCACGGCCGGGACATGCGGGTTGGCCATATGCGCCACCAGGCTGATGCCGGTGGCGAAAAAGGCGGGGTTTTCGTCCGCGCCATGGATGGTCTGGGCAAAGCCGGGGGCGAATTCACCGCCCACGGTGGATATGTTGACGCCCACCTTTTCGAATACCTTTCCCTTCATCACCCCGCGCACGCCGCCCCCGCCATCGCCCGCCGCCTGGCCTTCAGCCTCGCGGTCCCAAGGCGTGAAGGCAAAGGCGGCGTCGCTGTCGGCTTCGCGCTCGATCGATTCAAATTCGGCGCAGATCCGGTCCCGCAGCGATTCGAACCAGCCGCGCGCCGCCTGCTGGCGATCGTCGAGCGCGAAGGGGACGATGGGCACGGGATTGGTCATGCGGGAAACCCTTCGGTCTGGCGTAATGCTTCGGCAACCGCGATGCCGGTCGATACGGCGATGTTCAAGGACCGGAAGCCCGGCGCCATGGGGATGCGCACGCGAATATCGGCCAGATCGCGCACATCGTCGGGGACGCCCGCGCTTTCCGATCCCATCAGCAGCACGTCATCGGATTTGAACCGCACGTCCGGCAAACGCTGTGAGGCATGGGCGCTCATCAGCAGCAGCCGTCGCCCCTCCGCGCGGCGAACGGCGTCGAACGTCTCGAAATTCGCGTGGCGCGTGACGTCAGCCGCCGCGCCATAGTCCATCGCGGCCCGTTTCAGGCGCGCGTCGGAAAAGGCGAATCCGGTCGGCATAATGATGTCCACAGGCACGGCGAGACAGGCGGCAAGGCGCAGGATCGCGCCGACATTGCCTGCAATCTCGGGTTGGTAAAGGGCGATACGCATGGCCAGCGGCATAGAGCAGCGCAAGCTTTTGTAACAGACTAAGTAAGATAGCGGTTGGCAAAGCGCGCGCTTCCCGGTTATCAGGCCCGCGAACCACACCGGGGGGAAGGTGGGGGCGGCCATGGCTGACAACCCAAATCCCTTGATAATCAGCGTCGGTAACGGCATGCGGTGTGACAGGGAAGTCTTGCAAGGGTAGAGGTGCATGGCGAGCGTTGATCATTCTGACGGACAAACTCTATCCGGTGGAGAAGAGGTGCGCCGCCGCGATTTCATCAATATCGCTGCGGTCAGCTTCGCAGGCATGGGCGCCGTGGCGGTGGTCGTGCCGCTCATCGACCAGATGAACCCCAGTGCCGACGTGCTGGCGCTTGCATCGACCGAGGTCGATCTTTCGGCGATCCAGCCGGGACAGGCGATCAAGACCACCTTCCGGTCGCAGCCGCTGTTCGTGCGGCATCTGACGCCCAAGGAAATTGCCGAAGCCGACAAGGTTGACGTCGCCACGCTGCGCGATCCGCAGACGCTGGAAGAACGCACCGTCGATGGCAAGAAGCAGTGGCTCATCACGATGGGCGTCTGCACCCATCTGGGCTGCGTGCCGCTGGGCGCGGGCGAGGGTGAGAATCGCGGCG
This sequence comes from Sphingobium sp. UBA5915, assembly GCF_002431195.1. Lineage (NCBI taxonomy): Bacteria > Pseudomonadati > Pseudomonadota > Alphaproteobacteria > Sphingomonadales > Sphingobiaceae > Sphingobium > Sphingobium sp. UBA5915. The sequence continues at coordinate 39,856 of NZ_DJDV01000092.1, forward strand.
AATATGGCGGCTATTTCTGCCCCTGCCACGGATCATCCTACGACACCGCCGCCCGTATCCGTAAGGGGCCTGCCCCCAAGAATCTGGAAGTGCCTGAATTCAAGTTCACTTCCGACACTGCCATTCTTGTGGGTTGAGGGGGGACCGTCATGAGCTTTCCATGGGCTGAACATTATACTCCCAAGCATCCCGTGATGCAGTGGATGGACGAGAAACTGCCGTTGCCGCGGCTCGTCTACAATGCGGTGGGCGCTGGCTATCCGGTGCCGCGCAACCTCAACTATTTTTGGAATTTCGGCGTCCTGGCCGGCCTGGCGCTGATGATTCAGATCGTCACCGGCGTCATCATGGCGATGCATTATGGCGCCAACGACCTGGTCGCCTTCGCCACCGTCGAACAGACGATGCGCGACGTCAATTCGGGCTGGCTGATGCGCTACGCGCACGCCAACGGCGCCAGCTTTTTCTTCATCGTCGTCTATCTCCACATCTTCCGCGGCCTGTTCTACGGCTCCTACAAGGCGCCGCGCGAGATGGTGTGGCTGCTAGGCCTCGTCATCTTCCTCCTCATGATGGCGACCGCGTTCATGGGCTATGTGCTGCCTTGGGGGCAGATGAGCTATTGGGGGGCGAAGGTCATCACCGGCCTGTTCGGCGCGATCCCGGTCGTGGGCGAACCGATCCAGACCTGGCTGCTGGGCGGTTTCGCGCCGGGCAACGCGTCGCTCAACCGCTTCTTCTCGCTGCACTTCCTGCTGCCCTTCGTGATCGCAGGGGTCATCATCCTGCACATCTGGGCGCTGCATATTCCAGGATCGAGCAATCCGACCGGCGTCGAGGTGAAGGGGCCGCAGGATACCGTGCCCTTCCACCCTTATTATACGGCGAAGGATGGGTTCGGCGCCGGCGTGTTCCTGATCCTCTTTTCGATCATGCTGTTCTACGCGCCCAATTATCTGGGCCACCCGGACAATTATATCGAGGCTAACCCGCTTTCGACGCCCGCGCATATCGTGCCCGAATGGTATTTCTGGCCCTTCTACGCGATCCTGCGCGCCTTCACCGTCGACTTCTTCTTCGTGCCTGCCAAGCTGCTGGGTGTGCTGGCGATGTTCGCATCGATCCTGCTGCTCTTCTTCCTGCCCTGGCTCGACAATTCGCCGGTGCGCTCGGGCAATTACCGCCCGACGTTCAAGAAGTTCTTCTGGATCCTGGTGGCCGACGTGCTGATCCTGGGCTATTGCGGCGGTGCGCCGGCGGAAGAGCCCTATGTGATGATCAGCCAGGTCGCGGCGGCCTATTATTTCGCCCACTTCCTGATCGTGCTGCCGCTGATTGCGCGCTTCGAAAAGCCGCTGCCGCTGCCCGGCTCGATCACCGAATCGGTGCTTAATCGCTACAATATAAAAGGCGAAGAGGACGCGCTGCCCGGCATGGGCGCCGATCCGCAGCCTTCGACCGCCGGTTAAGGGGAGACGATATCATGGTTCGCATCGGCGCATTTTTCGTCGGCCTCTTCTTCGCGGGTTGGCTGCTGATCTCCTTCCTTTTCGGCGCGGCCGCCTATGTGTCGGACCCGCCCCAGCCGACCGTGGAGCATGAATTCCACAAGGCGCCCAAGCATGTGTCCTTCTCGTTCGACGGTCCCTTCGGCCGTTATGATCGCCAGCAGCTGCAACGCGGCTTTCAGGTGTTCAAAGAAGTCTGCTCGGCCTGCCACAGCCTCAAGTTCGTGGCCTTCCGCGATCTGGAAGCGCTGGGCTATAATGAGGCGGAAGTGAAGGCGATCGCCAAGCAGTGGGCGATCAAGACGCCCGACGTCGATCCCAAGACGGGCGAAATGACGGGTCGCGATCCGGTTCCTGCCGATCACTTCCCCAAGCCCTTCGCCAACAATGTCGCGGCGGCGGCGGCGAACAACAATGCGATCCCGCCGGATTTGTCGCTGATGACCAAGGCCCGCCATCATGGCAGCGCCTATGTCTATTCGCTGATCACCGGCTATCAGCCGCAACCGGCCGAGTTGCTTAGGGAATTCCCTGACGCCAAGACGCCGGAGGGGCTGCACTACAACCCTTATTTCGCCAATCTCAATCTGGCGATGGCGCCGCCTCTGACCGCCGACGGCCAGGTCACTTATGGTGACGGCACCAGGCCGACGGTCGACCAGATGGCCAAGGACGTTGCGGCGTTCCTGACCTGGACTGCGGAACCCAAGCTGGAAAATCGCCGTCGCGCCGGGCTTGCGACGATCGTCTTCCTGCTGATCGCCACAGGCCTTGCCTATATGGCCTACCAGAATATCTGGGCGGACAAGAAAAAGGCGGCCTGACTTCTATTGTCAGTGCGCCAACAAAAGCAGGGCGCGGTTCCTTGAGGGAGCCGCGCCCTTTGCTTATGGAGGCCCCATGAGCATCGACAGCCTGACCGCCCTCATTCGCACCATCCCGGACTTTCCCAAGCCGGGCATCCAGTTTCGCGATGTCACCACGTTGCTGGCGGACGGTCCGGGCTTTGGCGAGCTGGTGCAGCGGCTGGTCGCGGTTGCCCGGCCGCTGGACCCGGATCTGATCGTCGGGATCGAGGCTAGGGGTTTCATCCTGGGCGCGGCGCTCGCTGCTGCCTTGGGCAAGGGCTTCGTACCCTTGCGCAAGGCCGGTAAATTGCCCGGCAAGACGGTCGGCATCGACTATGTGCTGGAATATGGCACCGACCGGCTGGAACTGCATGAGGGGCAGGTGCCGGCGGGCGCGCGGGTCGTGCTGGTCGATGACCTTATCGCCACCGGTGGCACCGCTCTCGCAGCGGCGCAACTGCTGCGCGAACAGGGGGCTGCCGTGCTCATGGCGCTATTCGCCGTCGATCTGCCCGATCTTGGCGGCAAGGCGCTGCTGGAGGATGACGGCGTTGCGACACAGGCCCTGATCGCTTTCGACGGCGACTAGCGCGCACGAAAGCCAGCGCCCCCCCAATCAGCCGTCCGTGCGGGCCAGCACCCCGGGCAGCAAATCCACCGCCTGTGCCAGCCGTTCGTCGATCAGGCCGAGCAACTCCATCCAGCTATTGATATGGTCAAGCTCGCCTGGCCCATCCGACACGCCGCGCAGTCCCATCAGCGGAACGTCATAGCGCGCGCAGGCTCGGGCGATGGCGAAGCTTTCCATGTCCACCATGTCGGCGTCGATGCCGGCATAATCCTCGCCTCCCACGACATTGGCCCCGGTGGACAGGCGCGCCAGCGGCAACGGCAATGGCGTCACGAGCGGAATATCCACCGGATGATCGACCATCGGCGTCACCCCCTTGGGAAAGCCAAGGCGGGTGGCATCCATGTCGCGCCAGGAGACGCTGGCGATCTGGAAAATCTCTCCCAGTGGGCAGCGGCGCGATCCCGCTGACCCCAGCGATACGACAAGGTCGGGCAGAGAGTCCCGCGCCTCCAGCGAATGAAGCGCCGCCCCCATTGCAATCCCCGCCTCGATCGGGCCGACGCCGGTCAGCAGCGGCGTGAAACGCGCTTTGAGATGGGGGCCATATTCAGCGTCCACCGCCATGACGAACAGGACGCGCCTGCCCGCGATCATCTCGCATTCCACCATGCTCGTCCTCTTCGTCTATCAGGCTTGCTCTTAAGCGAGGCGGATGACCAAGCGAAGCGCCAATGCACGGCTTTTCGCTTGCCTTCCCCAGGTCCGCCGCGTCAGATGCGAAAGAACCTCAGTGCCAGCAGGAGCCAGACATGACGCCGATCGAACGCGCTGCCCGCGCTTTGTGCCAGATGCAGGGTCAAACACAGGATGACGCGGATTGGCAGGCTTGCCTGCCGCAGGTTCGCGCGGTGCTCCACGCCATCCATGAACCCAGCGACTATATGAAGGAAGCAGGGGCGGGCGTCACCCGCTATATCAGTCCGGACAGCGATGAACGCGCCTATGCGCAGGATGCCGCCAATGTCTGGCGCTTCATGCTCGACGCGATGAAGAAGCAGCTGCCCTGAATACGGCTCCAGTCGCGACTGAATAAAAAAAGCCTCGCGACCGATGGCCGCGAGGCTTTTCATGGTGGGCGTGGCAAGGATTGAACTTGCGACCCCTGCGATGTCAACACAGTGCTCTACCACTGAGCTACACGCCCGCCGTGGAGGGGGCCAATAGCCGGGGGCGTCGGGCCGCGCAAGCGGTTATTTAGGCAAGGCGCACATTCTTCTGGACAGCGAAGGGGGGTCCCATATGCTGCAACGCAAACAGGGGGACGCCACTTCATCATGATGCCATCGCCATCCTCGCCCATTCAGACGGCGCCGCGTCTGCCATTCTACCGTCAGCTCTATGTCCAGGTTTTGGTCGCCATCGCGCTGGGCGTGCTGATCGGGCATTTCTGGCCCGATGCGGGCGTGCAGCTCAAGCCGCTGGGAGAAGCCTTCATCAAGCTGGTGAAAATGATCATCGCGCCGGTCATTTTCCTCACGATCGTGACCGGCATTGCCGGCATGAAGGAACTGGGTGCCATTGGCCGTGTGGCGGCCAAGGCATTTGGCTATTTCCTGACCTTTTCGACGCTGGCGCTGATCGTCGGGCTGATCGTCGCCAATGTCGTGCAGCCGGGTGCCGGGCTCAACATCGACCCCGCGACGCTCGATGCCGGAAAAGTCGCCGATTACGCGCATCAGGCGCACGAGCGCACGCTGACCGGTTTCCTGATGAGCATCATCCCGGCGACCATGGTGTCGGCCGTGGCGGACGGCAACATATTGCAAGTGCTGTTCGTCGCGATCCTGTTCGGCATTGCGCTGACCATGATCGGCGACAAGGCCGCGCCGCTGATGACGGTGCTGGAATCGGCGAGCCACGCGGTCTTCAAGCTGGTCGGCTTCCTGATGAAGGCCGCGCCGATCGGCGCGTTCGGGGCGATGGCTTTCACCATCGGCGAATATGGCGTGGGCACGCTTGCCAACCTCGCGGGGCTGGTCGCGACATTCTATCTGACGTCTCTGCTGTTCGTGCTGGTGGTGCTGGGTGCGGTCTGCTGGGCGGTGGGGTTCAACATCCTGCACCTGATCCGCTATCTGAAGGCGGAACTGCTGCTAGTGCTCGGCACATCCTCGTCCGAAGCGGCACTGCCCAGCCTGATCGAGAAGATGGAGCGGGCGGGATGCCGCAAGTCGGTCGTCGGACTGGTAGTGCCGACCGGCTACAGCTTCAATCTGGATGGCACCAATATCTACATGACGTTGGCCGCCCTGTTCATCGCCCAGGCCTGTAATGTGCATATCAGTCTGGAAGAGCAGATCCTGCTGCTGCTGGTCGCGATGATTTCGTCCAAGGGGGCGGCCGGGGTGACGGGCGCGGGGTTCATCACGCTGGCGGCAACGCTGTCGATCGTGCCGTCGGTCCCGGTCGCGGGCATGACCCTGATCCTGGGCGTCGACCGGTTCATGAGCGAGTGCCGCAGCCTTACCAACTTCGTCGGCAATGCGGTGGCGACGGTGGTGGTGTCGGTGTGGGAAAAGGGGCTGGATCGCGAGCGCTTCACCGCAGCTATGGCCGGCATCCCGCTCGACCCAACGCCCGACATGCAGGAAGTCGTGCCCGATTGATGCGGGTCAGCTCTGGCCCGAAAGGCTCTCGCTACCAAACATGCGCTCGACCTCCAGCACCAGGTCGCGCAGGTGGAACGGCTTGGACAGCACTTTGGCCTGGGGCACCGCCTTGCCGGCCTTGAGCGTGACGGCGGCAAAGCCGGTGATGAACATGATGCGCATGTCCGGCGCGACCTGCGCTGCATGCTGTGCCAGTTCGATGCCGTCCATTTCAGGCATGACGATATCCGTCAGCAGCAGATCGAACCGGTCGGAATCGATATAGGGCACGGCTTGCGTGCCGGTCGCGACGGCGACGACCTCATATCCCGATCGTTCCAGAGCACGGGCAAGATAGACGCGCATGCTCTCATCATCTTCGGCCAGTAGAATGCGAATCATTGCCCCCAACATCGGTCCGTCCGGCGCATTGCCAGCGTGCACGCCGCCGACAGGGTGGCGCGAAGCCCGCTTATATGCGACAAGGTGTAAAGATTATCCAGCCGGGTAACCAATTTCGCGGATCGGGTGAAAGGAGCCGCCTTGAACGAAGACGCGCTGCCAGTTCCGTCTGTGCGTAACACCGCCTTCGACCTTTTCGGTCCGGACCTGCCAGACCGTCCCGTCATCCTTTCTGTGCCCCATTCGGGCCGTGATTACCCTGATTCCCTGTTGGCCGCCGCCCGCGTGCGGCCCGCCATGCTGCGACGGCTGGAGGATCGCTGGGTTGATCTGCTTGCACGGCCTTTGATCGCGAGGGGCTTTTCCGTGCTGGTTGCGCGGGCGCCGCGCGCGATGATCGACCTCAACCGTCACGAGCGGGAGGTGGACCCCGCGATGATCGCCGATCCGCCACACGATGCGGGCTGGCACAGCAGCGCGAAACTGCGCGGTGGCCTTGGCCTTTTGCCCCGCCGGATGCCCGGCGCCAGCGAATTGTGGCTGCGGCCCATGCCCTGGCTGGAGGCGCAGCGGCGGATCGAGACTGTCCATCGGCCCTACCATGCCGCGCTTGCGCGCCTGATGACGGCGACACGGGATGCGTATGGCCATGCCATCCTGATCGACCTTCATTCCATGCCGCCGCTGCCGCCGCCGGGCGCGGGGCAGACGCCGCCGGGCATCGTGCTGGGGGACCGCTTTGGTCGCAGCGCGTCCAGCCAATTGATGGCGCTCGCCGCCGAGATTGCGCAAAGCCATGGCGTGGGCGTTGCGCAGAACCACCCTTATGCCGGCGATTATTTGCTGGAGCGGCACGGCCGTCCTGATCGGGGGCTGCATGGCTTGCAGGTGGAGATAGACCGCCGGCTTTATCTCGATGCGGGGCTGGAAGGCCCTGGGCCAGGCGTGGCGCAGATGCAGGCTCTGGTCACCGACCTGGCCGAGGCGCTGGCGGTGGAATTGCCGCGCGCCGGCCATGCGCTGGCGGCGGAATAGCCCCGTCGCGGACCACGCGCAGCGCGCCGGCGACGCTCAGATGATGCGAATCGAAATAGAGCGGCTTGCCGTCCGCCGCGATGGCGCAGGCGCCTGATGCGCATAGCGCCTGAAGCGGACTGATCAGCATCACGCCGCGTTGCTGCCAGCGGCTGAAGAGGGCGCGCAGATGGGGTGTGCGTGCCTCCAACCACGCGCGATTGACCCCGCGCGCTTCGTCCAGCCGCCCGGCGCGCGCGAGATGGGCAAGGTGGCGGGGCACGTCGAAGGGCTGGGGCGGCACCGGGCCGATCAGCACGACTTGTCGCCCCTCCCGGCGGATTGCGGCGATTGTCAGGTCAAGCTTGGCGACGAAGTCGGGCGCGTCGAAGTCGCCATTTGCCCAGAAGGCGATCAGATAGATGCGGCGTATTTCCGGATCGGCGCGCAACGCGGCGAAGGCAGCGCGATTGGCGGCGGCGCAGCGCGGGTCTCTGCCATCATAGCCCAGAACCGGCGGGCAGCTTGAGGTGGTGCGCTGGACCAGCGCGCGGCCCTGCGCCCTGGCCGCCAGCGATAGGGCATAGGCCAGCTCCACGCCATGACTGTCGCCCCAGAGCATGGCGTCGGGGTGGACCCGCGCCCCTGATATGCAAGGCGGTGCGCCGCGCATATAGGTGTCATGGCATCGTTTGCGCGCCGGGCTGAAATCATTGCGTCCCGCGATTTGTGCCAGCACCGGCGCGGAGAAGCGCGACGGCCATCCGCCCATCGCCATCAGTCCGCCCGATGCCAGGCACAGCAGCAGGATGGCGACGGCGGTGAAGCGAAATATTCCATTGTCCGAAATGCGCGAGCGATCGCGGAATGGCCGCTCGACATAGCGCCAGGATAGGTAGGCAAGGGCCAGGGCGGCAGCGATTACGCCTAATCGCAGTCCTCCCGATAGCGGCGCGTCGGTCGCATATTCGACAAAGACGATCAGCGGCCAGTGCCAGAGATAGAGCGAATAGGAGAGAAGGCCGATGCCAACGAGCGGCGGTTGGGAAAGAAGCCGCCCGACGCTGGTGCCTGGCGCGCCATGAAGCAGAACCGCCGCGCCAAGCACGGGGGGCAGGGCGGTGAGCCCCGGAAAGATGGTGGTGCGGTCATACAGCGTGACGGGCAGGGCGATCGCCAACAGACCGCTCCATACCAGCGCTTCGGCAACCAAACGGCCGCGAATGGATGGGACCGCGCCGATCGCCAGCAAGGCCCCGGCAAATAATTCCCAGGCGCGGGTCGGCAGCAGGTAGAAGGTAAAACCGCTCGTATCCCGCTGCATCAGGATGGCGAGCGCCAGCGATAGGGCGGCAAACGTCGCCAGCGCGGCGGTGCGCCAGCGCGGCGCATAGCGGGCCAGCAGCATCAGCAGCAGCGGGAAGCCGATATAATATTGTTCCTCCACGGCAAGCGACCAGGTGTGGAGCAGCGGCTTAACGTCCGCACCGCCGGCGAAATAGCCGGTGTCGGTGAAGAACCATAGATTGGAGGCGAACAACGTTGCGGCGAGCGCAGACCGGGGCACCCCCTCCAGATCGCCGGGAAAGTAGAGCCAGGCGGAGACAGCCAGCGTCACGACTATCATGAGCGCCAGTGCGGGGATGATCCGGCGGAAGCGACGTTCATAGAAGCGGATCAGCGAAAACTGCCCGCAATCAATGTCACGGGCGAGAATGCCGGTGATGAGATAGCCTGATATGACGAAGAAGATGTCCACGCCCACATAGCCGCCGGAAAATCCGGGCACATGGGCGTGAAACAGCAGCACCGGGAGGATGGCGAGCGCGCGCAGGCCGTCGATGTCGCGCCGGTAGCGCTGGGGATGGTCTGTCGCCGCTATGGGAACTGGTCCGTGCATCGGCGTCCCTATATCCTCAAAAGCCCTGCCAATTGCTTTCACGCCAGCGCATGATTGCATGCTTTGCAACCGGCCCATCGCTCTTCGCAGTTGCGAAGAATCCTCCGCCGGGTCACAAGGGCTGTGCCTTTCAGGCATCCTCTCCTAAAAACTTATCGGCTGATCTTCGGATCAGCCTTTTTTTTGTCATCGCGCTGGAGTAAGCGAATCCCGCACATGCCGCGTCACTAAAACAGTTTCTGGAGAGGAGCCGCCGGTAAGACCGGCAGGCGCGGCATGGCTGGGGGATCGAGCGCTTTTCGATCAGCGCTCTCCCCCATCATTTTCCTGTCAGTTCACCAAGGCTTCGGTTTCACGACCATAAGCGACCACGGCCTCGACCTCGGCCGTGTCGCCCAGCACCACGCCCACGCGCTGGTGCAGCCCTCGCGCCGCGACGTCCATGATCGGCATGAAGCCGTCGCTCGCCGCGCCGCCGGCCTGTTCGATCAGATAGGCCATGGGATTGGCTTCATACATCAGACGCAGCTTGGCCTTGCCGGGTGTGCGATGATCATAGGGATACATGAAGATGCCGCCGCGCTTGAGGATGCGGTGCACGTCGGCCACCATGGAGGCGGTCCAGCGCATATTGTAATCCTTGCCGCAGGGTCCCTTGGCGCCCATCACCCGTTCGTCGATATAGCGTTCGACACCCGGCGACCATTGACGGCGGTTGGACATGTTGATCGCAAATTCGCATTTGCCCTGGGGCATCTTCATGTCGGGGTCGGTCATGACCCAGCTGCCCACTTCCCGGTCCAGCGTGAATTCATAGACGCCGGTGCCGACGCTGAGCACCAGCAACGTCTGCGGGCCATAGATGGCGTAGCCGGCAGCGACCTGATGCCGGCCGTTCTGGAGAAAATCCTCCTCCGTCACATCGCGCCCGGCGCAAGCTTCGGGGGCCTTGAGCACCGAGAAGATCGTGCCGACCGACAGGTCGACATCGATATTGCTGGACCCGTCAATGGGGTCGAACAGCATCAGATATTCGCCCTTGGGATACCGGTTGGGGATCGGATAGATGGTTTCCATCTCTTCTGACGCCATCGCCGCCAGGTGCCCGCCCCATTCATTGGCGTCGAGCAGCAGTTCGTTGGCGATGACGTCCAGCTTCTTCTGCACTTCGCCCTGCACATTTTCGCTGTCCAGGCTGCCCAACACTTCGCCCAGCGCGCCTTTGCTGACGGCGTGGCTGATCGTCTTGCAGGCGCGGGCGACCGTTTCGATCAGCAGCCGCAATTCGGCGGGCAGGGCATTGGCGTTGCGCTGTTGTTCGATCAGAAAACGCGTGAGGGTGGTTCTGGTCATTGGCCCGCCTCTGGCAAAGGGGTGAAAGACTATCGGTTGATGTCCGCAAGGTCGATGCGGACAGGCCGTCGCTACGGTAGCGCCGCGTTCAAGTCCAGCACGCGCCTTACTGATCGGCCGCGCGCGCCTGCGCGTCTTCGCGTCCGATGGTCAGATCGCGCACCCGGTCGATATCCTCCTGTGCCTTGCCCGCCTGCGCATAAAGGCGCTCGGCCTGCGCATAGTCGCTGTCCCGTTCCGCGCACAGGCCAAGGTTGAAGAGCAGCGAGGGATGGCCGGGGCGATCGCGGTTCATCCCATCCCATTGCTCGCAGGCGGCGGCCGGATCGCGCTGCGACAGGCGAATGCTGTCCCTGAACGCCTGGCCCATCGCCTTGTCCATGCCGTCGCGCCCTTCCCGCAGGCGGATGCGGTAGCGTTCGTGGCGCGGTACGATATCGTCCACGAAACGATCCGCCGCCGTGCGCACCATCCGGTCGATGCTGTCCTTGGGATGGCGCGGGCTCTTGTCCTTGGGGCAGGTAACGATCGTGTCGGATTGCGGCCGGGTCTGGGTATAGAGGATGCGGCCATCGTCCGGGCGCGCGACCCGCAGGGTGGAGGAGAAGCTGACGACTTCCTGCGTGCAGGTGATGTCGACCTTTTCCTTCTTCGGGCAGATGCTGGCCTGCTTGTCCGCACATTCCTCGACCGTGCGCTTGACGTCGCTCTTGCGGATGGTGGCGTCTGCCATGCCGCTGACGATGGCTTCGGCGTCCGGCCCGTTGCGCGACAGGGCAATGAGGTCGAAATGGGGGCGGCCGTCCGGGCCGCGCCGGCTCAACAACCGTTCCAGGGCCAGCGACAGGGCCATGCCGTCACGCCCGCCGATCCGGTCGATGCCGATGCTGCGCGCCAGGCTGACTTCGCGGAAGGGCGCGGGAAAATGGCCGTCCATCTCGAAGACCTCGGCTTTTCCCGGCGCAGAAATGGCCAAGGCAAGGCCAAGACCCGCCAGCGTGAACATGAAACGCATCGGAAAAATCCCCCCGGATAATGATGTACCAGCCTTATAAACTCGGCGTTCCGGCATCAAGCAGCAACAGAGGAACGATAAGGCGTCAGCGCCGTTTCGATACGTTGCCGATCCGAAACAGTGGCGTTGTCGGACAATCAGGGGAGCATCATGGACAGTCTCGTCACCGCCTTTACCGATCCCACCGCCCTGGCCGCGTTGATCGCGCTGGTGGTGATGGAGGTGGTGCTGGGAATCGACAATCTCGTCTTCATTTCCATTCTGACCAACAAGCTGCCCGAGGCGCAGCGGCCCAAGGCGCGGCGCATCGGCATCGGGCTGGCGTTGGCGATGCGACTGGTGTTGCTGTCGATGATCGCGTGGATCGTGGGCCTGACGCAGCCCGTATTCGATCTTGGCTGGCGCGGGCCGCTCGACAGCCATGGCGCGCCGACATTCGAGACGCAATTTTCCTGGCGGGACATGATCCTGATTGCCGGCGGCCTGTTCCTGATCTGGAAGGCGACCAAGGAAATCCATCACAATGTCGACCCGCATGGCGGCGACGATGTGCTGGACAAGAAGAGCGCGGTCACGATGAGTTTCGGCAGCGCCATCGTGCAGATCATCCTGCTCGACATGATCTTTTCGCTGGATTCGATCCTGACGGCGGTGGGCATGACCGACAATCTGGCGGTCATGTATATCGCCGTGATCGTGGCGGTGACGGTGATGCTGATCGCGGCCGATCCGCTGGCCAATTTCATCGCGCGCAACCCGACCGTCGTCATGCTGGCGCTCGGCTTCCTGCTGATGATCGGCGCGGTGCTGATCGCCGACGGCTTTGGCGTGCATGTCCCCAAGGGCTATATCTACGCGGCCATGGCCTTTTCGACGCTGGTCGAGGTGCTCAACATCTTCGCGCGGCGGGCGAAGATGCGCAAGGGCGACGCCTGAACCCGGATGGTGACGGGCGTAGCGAAGTTCACACGGTTGTCGGGCTTTTCGGGGTCGAAGCGACCACAACGCGCCTGCGAAGCGACCACGACGCGACAGGGAAGCGACACGGGGCTGCGTGGGCGCGGGCGTGGTTATATGAGGCGGGCAGGGCTTCACCGATCAGGGTAGATCAGAGAAAATCCTACATTGAAAGGGGCTGTGGCGAGAGAGGCAAGGCGGGTTTCCGGCCCTGTGTCGAAACGCCGGGAGGAGGCCTATTCGTCCTCTTCCATCACTTCGCCGGGGGCGGCGTCGACCCAGCGGCGCGCCAGCGCATAGGCGTGGCCCGCGCGCAGAAAGGCGGCGATCGCCTTTTCGCGCTGTTTGGGATCGAGCGGGGCGGTCGCATAGGGGCCGATGCGCTTGCGGCGGGCGAAGCGATCGGCCGCCGCCCAGGCGTCGCGGGCGGTCTGCGCGTCGGCCTGCTCCCGGTCTTCCTCCGCTATGC
>NZ_DJDV01000040.1:0-27352 GCF_002431195.1 Sphingobium sp. UBA5915
TCAGCACGTCGAGCGGCCAGCAAGGCCTCAGCTCCTTCTCCCTTCGCGGACTGGGGACCATCCGCACCCTCACCCTGCTGGATGGGCAGCGTGTCGTCGGCGCGAACGTGACCGGCGTTCCCGACATTTCGATGTTCCCGCAATTGCTTGTCAAGCGCGTGGACGTGGTGACGGGCGGCGCATCGGCTTCCTATGGGTCGGACGCGGTTGGCGGCGTTGTCAACTTCATCACCGACACCCGATTTGAAGGGTTTAAGGGCAACATCCTGGGCAGCATCACCAAATATGGCGACGATGAAACCGCGCTGGTCCAGGCGGCCTATGGTACATCGGCGATGGATGGACGGCTGCATTTCGTCGTCAGTGGCGAATATGACCATGAAGGCGGCGTGGACGCAGGAGATTTCGGCACCGACCTTGCCGGCAGCCGCGACTGGTATCGCGCAACGACGCTGTTCAATACGGGGCAGACCAACAATGGCCTGCCACAATATGTCTATGGCGACTATGCGCAGCCATACCAATATGCTCGCTATGGCCTGATCAATAATGGCCCGCTCCAGGGCATTGCCTTCGATGCCAACGGCACGCCCTATAATTTCCAATATGGATCGAATGGCCAGCCACTCGGCAACGGTCGGGTTAGCAATTGTTTTCAGGGGAACAGCTTCTGCCAGGGCGGCGACCTGTCGGGCGCGCCAGGTTCTGGCGCATCGCTCAAATCATCGCTGGAGCGGATCAACGGCTATACGCGCCTGGGCTATGACTTTGCCGACAACAATGAAGCCTATCTGACGGTCAATATCGCGCAGGTGAAGACCAACAACCAGCCAAGCCCCGGCTATGGCCGCGCCAACCTGACCGTCCAGTGCGACAATGCCTTCCTGCCGCAGACGATCCGCGACCAGTGCGCGGCAGCAGGCATCACCAGCTTCGGTTTCGGCTCTTCAAACGCGCAACTGCCCGATCCGCAGGTCTATACTGACCGCAAACAATATCGCTTCGTCGGCGGCCTCAAGGGACAGTTCGGTTTGGGCGGGACTGACTGGAATTACGACGCCTATTATGAACATGGTATCACCATTTCCGACATTCGCGTCCGCGATATCGTCCTGCAAAATCGCTATGTCGCAGCGGCCGATGCCATTAACCTGAACGGCGCAGTCGTGTGCCGTGATCCGGTCGCCCGCGCCAATGGCTGTGTGCCGATGAACATCTTCGGCAACTTCACACCTTCCGCGTCAGCGCTGGCTTATGTCGCGCCGCATGAAAATGGCCCGTTCCAGCACACCAAATTGACGCAGGACGTGGTCAGCGCCAACTTTTCGGGCGAACCGGTCGAGCTATGGGCAGGCCCGCTCGCAGTCGCGTTCGGTGCTGAATATCGGCGCGAATTTTATCGCGTCAACGCCGATCCCTATGGGGCGGGCGTGTCGCCGCTCAGCCCTAATGACGAAAATTATCCGGCCGATCCGCTACTCAATTCGGAACTCGGCAGCAACTGGGCGGCGGGCAATTACAAAAATGGCCGCGGCAAATATGAAGTTTATGAAGGCTTCCTGGAAATCAATCTCCCGCTGTTCGACAGCCAGGGGGCGGGCCGCGCGAACCTGAATGCGGCGGGCCGCGGCACCCACTACAGCACGTCCGGCACGGTTTGGGCGTGGAAGGTCGGCGGCACATGGGACACGCCGCTGGACGGCATTCGCCTGCGCGCCGTCACATCGCGCGACGTACGGGCGCCGAACCTGTCGGAACTGTTTGCCGCGCCGACCGTGACGACGCTGCCCAACTTCAACGACCCGTTCCGCAACGTCGCCGTATCGACCTTCCAGAACACGATCGGCAATCCGAACCTCAAGCCGGAGATTGCGCGCAACACCGAAGTCGGCATCGTCCTTGCCCGGCCGTCCTGGGCGCCTGGCCTGAGCCTGTCCTTCGATTATTACAACATCAAGCTGAACGGCGTCGTGTCGAGCCTTTCCGCGCAGCAGATCGTGCAATTCTGCTTTGAAGGCAATCAAGCCTTCTGCGGGGGATTCAGCCTCGACAATGCGAACCAGCAGCAGAATTTCGTTAACGTCCAGCCGTTCAACCTGGCTTCCTGGAAGACCAGTGGCTTTGACATAGAGGCAAGCTACCAGTGGCAACAGCCGCTCGGCCTGCCCGGCACTTTCACCGTTCGCGCGCTGGGCACTCACATCCGCAAGTTCATCGTCGATGCGGGCATCGCCGGGGTCGATCCAGTCGATCAGGCCGGGGCCAATAATGGCGCCACCCCGGATTGGAAATGGCTGGCCGTCCAGACCTACGACACCGGCAAGCTGACGCTGACGGTGCAGGAACGCTGGTTCAGCGACGGCACTTTTGGCAACCAATATGTCGTCTGTCAGTCCAGTTGCCCCGTGTCGACCGGCAACCACCCGACGATCAACTATAACAAGATGAAGGGCGCCTTCTACATGGACGTGGGCGCAACCTACAAGATCACCGATCAGGTATCGATCTACGGCAAGGTCGACAATCTGTTCGATAAAGATCCGGTCGCATCGCCGCAGACCAACACCGGTCTGGACATCAACCCGGCGCTCTATGACACATTGGGCCGCATCTATCGTGCGGGTGTGCGCTTCAACTTCTGATCTGATATTCCCAGTCCCCACCCACCTGTCCCGGCCCTGCACGGCCGGGACATATTTTTCCCAGTGGAGAGCATTGCATGAAATACGGATTGAGTGGAGCCTGCGCATCCATGCTGTTGTGCCTGGCGGGCGCGCAGCCGGCGCTGGCGTCGCCATCCGTTTACATGACGGTCCCGGATGAACCCCGCGCCGTCACAGTGAAGGGCGTAGGCGACGGTCGTGCCGACGACAGTGCCGCAATCCAGCAAGCGATCGACCAAGCCGCGACTGCCGGGGGCGGTATCGTTTTCCTGCCCGCCGGCACCTATCGCATCAGCCGGACATTATTCCTGTATCCCGGCGTGCGGATTTTCGGCATTGGCGCGCAACGGCCGATCATCCTCCTTGGCGCGAATACGCCAGGATTCCAGCGTGGGGTCGCCCATATGCTGATGTTTACCGGCAGCCAGCGCCAGACCGACAAGGGCACGCCACCAGCGGCGTTTCCGCCGGCAGGCAGCGTTCCGTTCAACAAGGATATCGCCGACGCCAATCCCGGCACTTTTTATTCAGCGCTCGCCAATATCGATTTTCGCATATTGGACGGCAATCCAGCCGCCACCGCGATCCGTTTTCATTCGGCACAGCATAGTTTCGTCTCCCATGTCGATTTCCACATCGGATCGGGCCTCGCCGGCCTCTATGATGTCGCCAATGAAGCGGAAGACCTGCATTTTTATGGCGGCCGGTATGGCATATTGGCGGAAAAGACCTCTCCAGCCTGGCCTTTTGCCCTGGTCGATTCAAGCTTTGAGGGCCAACGCGATGCCGCCATTCGCGAGCACGAGGCTGGACTGACCATGGTGAACGTGTCGATCCGCGACACGCTGGTCGGCATTGACATCGACGAAGGCTACGGCGATTGGCTGTGGGGCCAGGACATGCGCTTTGAAAATGTCTCCAGGGCCGGGGTCATCATTTCCAACGAAAATAATGTCTACACCCAGGTCGGCTTCCAGAATGTCGTGGCTGCCAACATGCCCGTGTTCGCGCATTTCCGGGATAGTAGCCGCACCCAGAAAGGGGCGGGCGCCACCTATAAGGTCGACAGCTTCACCTATGGGCTGACCCTGCCCGGCGCGGGGCGCATGGGCAGCTATGAAACCGCCATGAAGGCGACAGCGCTCAATGCCTTGCCAAGGGCGAGCAATGCCGCGATCCGCGCGCTGCCCCCGGTCAAGGACTGGGTCAGCGTGCGCGCGCTGGGCGCGAAGGGGGATGACCGGACGGATGACACCGCCGCATTGCAAAGGGCGATCGACGCGCATCGCGTCGTCTACCTGCCAGCCGGCTTCTATCGCGTCAGTGATACATTGCGCCTGCGCCCTAATACGGTGCTGGTCGGCCTGCACCCCAGTCTGACGCAGATCGTCCTGCCGGACGGATCGCCGGGGTTCCAGGGCGTCGGCGCGCCCAAGGCTGTCATCGAAAGCGCGCAGGGCGGCGATGCCATCGTCCAAGGCATCGGCATCAACAGCAATGGCGCCAATCAGCGGGCAACTGCCTTGTTGTGGAAGGCTGGCGCGACATCCATGGTCAACGATGTCAAGTTCCAGGGGGGACATGGCACCAACCTGTTCGATGGCACGCGCGTCAATCCCTACAACAATAACGCCACGGGCGACCCGGACGCGGCGCGGCGCTGGGACGGGCAATATGCCAGCCTGTGGGTGACGCAGGGTGGCGGTGGCACCTTCGCCAATATTTGGAGCCCCAGCACCTTCGCGCATCCTGGCATCCTGATTTCCGATACAAAAACACCCGGACGCATCATCCAGGCGTCTGTCGAACATCATGTTCGCAGCGAAGTCACGCTGAATCGGGTGTCCAACTGGGAATTGCTGGCCCCGCAGACCGAAGGAGAGGGGGGTGAAAGCGGTGACGCCACCGCGCTGGAAATTCGCGATTCCGACAATATCCTTGTCGCCAATTTTCACGGCTATCGCGTCACCCGCACGCGCAAGGCCGCGCCGGCGGCCGTTACCTTGTATAACGTTCGCGACATTCGTTTTCGCAATGTGCATGTGAACGGCGAGAGCGGCCTTGGCACCTGTGACGAGAATGGCTGCGCTACATTCCTGCGCGTTACCAAATTTCCCTATTCCAACGCGATTCAGGACGTGACCCACGGTATCGACGTGCGGGAGCGCGAATTTGCCGTGCTGGATGTGACGGATGCGCCTGCTGCCGCCGAGCCGTCCCGCTTTGGGGCTGCGGTCGAGAAACTGGCCGATGACTTTCATTCCATCGGCGGCGGCGCGGTCGATGCCGATGGTAGGCTCTACTTCATCGATCGTCAGTTCCAGCGCATCTGGCGCTGGTCCGACGCGGGGCGGTTAGAGATCATCCGCGACGCCGCGCTCGATCCAGTCAATCTGACGATCGACAAATCCGGCAATCTGCTCGTGCTCTCGTCGCAAGGGCGAAATGGCACAGTCTACAGCTTCAAGCCCGGCACGCCAGACACGCAGATGACCGTCATCGCGCCGACGCCTGTCTCGCGGGGCAAGGACGCGATTGTCACCATGCCCGTCAATTGGTGGAACAACGGCGAATTTCGCGATCAGATTGATCCCGCCACTTATCGTTTCACCACCCTGGAAGAGATGTTCGCGCGCGACATGGCCAAGCCCAAGACGCAGCAATATGTCTCGCCCGATGGGTCCGTCGCGCTTCCCGCATGGCGGGTTTTCTCACAAGGACCAACGGACCATCGCGGTCGGCGCTTTTCCGATGCGCTCGACACCTATGGCTTCGTTCAGGCGCGCCCGGGGGAGAGGGTGTTCGTCACCAACGGATCGGAGAACCGCACCTATAGCGGGCTAGTGGGGGCCGGGGGCACGCTGACCGATCTCAAGCCCTTTGCTAACCGTGGCGGGGAAGGGGTGGCGACCGATGCGCAGGGGCGCGTCTATGTCGCCAATGGACAGGTTTTCGTCTACGCGCCGGACGGCAAGGAGATTGGCCGGATCGACGTGCCCGAACGCCCGTTGCAACTGGTCTTTGGGGGCAAGGATGGCAGGACGCTCTACATCCTCACACACCACGCACTGTACGCCACGCAGACGCCCCAGAACTAAGAAACAGGCTATAGTGCTGAAGCGTTGATCACATTTGAAACCATGTTGATCACTGCACCGGATAAGCCGCAGAGGGACAGAGTGATGCATCGTGCATTTGGCCCTGCCGTCATGGTGCTCCTCATTTTCTGCGCTGCGGCTGCACAGCCAGCGGATGGAGCGACCTCAGTACCGCGGCTGGAACACCGGGACGGCAGGCATGCCCTGATGGTCGATGATGCGCCATTTCTGATACTGGGTGCTCAGGCCAATAACGCCGTCAACTATCCCGCCATGCTGGATACCGTCTGGCCGGTGCTGGAAGAAATCCACGCCAATACGCTGGAGATTCCGGTTGCATGGCAACAGGTCGAGCCTGTCGAAGGACGGTTCGACTTTTCCTATCTCGAGACGCTGCTGAAGCAGGCAAGGAAGCATGATAAGCGGTTGATATTACTCTGGTTCGGAACCTGGAAAAACACGGGCTACAGCTATACCCCAGACTGGGTGAAGTTAGACAGCAAGCGTTTTCCGCGCATGAAGACGAAAGAGGGCAAAGACCATGATGTGCTGAGCCCCCATGGAGGGCAGACGCTGGCGGCCGACCGAAAGGCTTTCGTCAAGCTCATGGAATATCTGCGCGATCACGATGCGCAGAACAGCGTCATCATGGTGCAGGTTGAAAATGAAACCGGCAGCTATCGTGTCCCGCGAGACTATGGCCCGGAAGGCGATCGTCTGTTCGCCCATTCAATTCCGGGACCCTTGTCGCGTGCAACGGGTAAGCAGGGCACGTGGGCGCAGGCTTTTGGAGACCAGGCAGACCGGGCATTCAACACATGGTATGTTGCAGCCTATGTAGAGGCCATCGCGCGAGCAGGAAAAGCGGTGAAGCCACTTCCCATGTATGTCAATGCATCATTAGCAGGGCCGTCAAACGTCCCCGACCCCACCGGCGTTGCCAGCGGCGGGCCGCAGCAGGACGTGCTCGACATTTGGAAAGCCGCCGCCCCATCCATCGATTTTCAGGCACCGGACATCTATGACGGCAAAAGCGCCAACGTCGTCCAATATCTCGATAAATATGCGCGACCTGACAATGCGCTGATGGTGCCGGAAATCGGCAATTCCCTTCTGTTCGCGCGGTATTCTTACGAGGCGATCGGGCGAGGGGCGATCGGCTTTGCGCCTTTCGGCATGGATCGCAGCGGCTATTTTAATTACCCGCTGGGCGCCAAGGCGCTGGACGAAAAGGTGATCGGCGCATTCGCGCGGCCCTATGCAATGATAGGGTCAATCATGCGGGACTGGGCGCGTCTTTCCTATGCCCATCCCACCTGGGGTAGCGCCAAGCCCGATGACGGATCGCCCGTGTCTACCATCATGGGCAACTGGAAAATCACTGGAGCATGGGGCCAGTGGCAGTTCGGTATGAAGGAATGGAAAATGTTCGCGGCCGAACCGCCGGCTGCCGCCGCTGAGCCGGTTGGCGGTTTTGCCCTGATCCAATTATCCGCCGACGAATTTCTGCTGGTCGGCGATCATGCGCGTGTCACGTTCGAACCCGCGCCCGACTCTCCGCCTAACGGCATCATGCTGCGTGTCGAGGAAGGCCGGTTCGAACAAGGGACATGGAAAATGACGCGGATATGGAATGGCGACCAGACCGACTATGGCCTGAACCTTACGGATCGGCCCCAGGTCCTCAAGGTCACGATGGGCCATTATCGATAGCGGGACGGCAGCGAGCGGCGCCAAAGCCAGTCCCTATCATCGCGTCGCGATATGCAATTACATCCACGCCCCCAGTTGCCAGGGTACGAATTCGAAGTCGCCGACGCCGATTATTTCCGACCGGGTCGGTGCGCCGGACGCGATGGATAGGATGCGGTCGTAGATCAACGCACCTGCGTCCTCGAGCGACATGCCGTCGAGAACAGGCGAACAATCCATGTCGATGTCGTCCGCCATCTTTTTGGCGAGCGCGGCATTGGAGGCCAGTTTCAGACAAGGCGCAGGCTGTGACCCGAACACCGACCCGCGCCCGGTCGTGAATGCAAGGACATTGGCGCCTGACGCGATCTGGCCGGTCGCCGAACAGGGGTCATAGCCTGGCGAGTCCATGAAACTCAGGCCATGCTTACGCCGCGGCTCCCCATAGAGCAGTATGTCGACCAGCGGCGAACTGCCCGCCTTGGCGATCGCGCCCAACGACTTTTCGAAAATGGTCGTTAGCCCGCCCGCCTTGTTGCCGGGTGATGGATTATTGTCGAGGCTGGCGCCGTTGCGAGCGGCATAGCTTTCCCACCAGGCAATCCTGTCTTGAAGTGCGCGGGCGACGGTCGGATCAGCGGCCCGAGCCATCAAGAGATGCTCTGCCCCGTAAATTTCCGGGGTTTCCGACAGATAGGCCGAACCGCCGGCTGCGATCAGCAGGTCGGTCGCGACGCCAAGCGCCGGGTTCGCGGTCACGCCCGACCAGCCGTCCGATCCCCCGCATTGGAGGCCAAGGACAAGGTCGGACACCGGGCAGGTCTGTCGGTGATCGGCAGCAGCCTCCTCAATCAATTCCTGGACGATGGTGGTGCCTTGATTGATCGCCGCCGCCGTGCCGCCGGCGTCCTGGATCGTCAGCGTGCGCAGGCGCGGGCCGATATTCAAGCCGTGACGGTCCAGCAACGCGTCGATTTGCGCAACTTCGCATCCCAGTCCCAACATCAGCACACCGCCGAAATTCGGGTGTCGTGCATAGCCGGCCAAGGTCCGTTCCAGGACTGCGAAGCCATCCCCGGAATTGGCCATGCCGCAGCCGCTGCTGTGCGTAAAGGGGGCAACGCCGTCGATGGAGCCGGGAAGGTCCTGCTCGAACCTGCGCGCGATCCGACGCACCGCCGTTGCGGCGCAATTGACGCTTGCGATGATGCCGATGACGTTGCGCGTCCCAACCTGGCCATCGGCGCGCCGATACCCTTCGAACCCCGTTTTGTCGGGGCTAGGGCGCGCAACAGGAGCGGCGATGGTGGCTGCGAGCGAAGATGATGGCGTGTGTGAACGGTCCCCTACCGTCAAATTGTGGGAATGGACATGCGAGCCCGCCGGGATAAATTGCGATGCCTGGCCGATCACCTGCCCATATTTGCGAACCGGTTCACCAGCTGCAAGGTCGCGCAGCGCCAGCTTGTGACCGGCCGGAACCGAATGAAGCACGGTCACGCCCAACACCGCCTCTCCCGGAGCTATGGCACTGGTCAGGACGGCGACATCGTCATCAGCCGCTATGCGCAGCGCAGGAACCACGTTCATCGTCCTCCATATGGGATCACCAGTCCACATATAGGCAGGGTAAGCGAGTGCGCTATGCCAGATCCCGTTTTTCCAGATAATGTCTTGCCCATAGGCAATTGCATTGAACGCCCGCAATCACGCCTAGATGCAGCGCATCTCCGCCGACATCTGATCTCGGATATGGTCGATAGCAGCGCGAATTTTTGGCATCAAATGCCGGCGCCGGGGATAGACGGCCCAAATCGGTTCTTCGTCCGGCCGAAGGTCGGGCAGGACGAGCCTCAACTGACCGCTCCGAATATGCGGCAAGACATAAAATTCCGGAAGCTGGCAGATACCCATGCCCGCCAGGCACGCATCCACCACCGCCAGGCCGCTATTGCAGCGAAAACGAGCCTGGGGCCGGTACAGCAGTGCCTTGCCATCGACCTTGAAATGCCATGTCGGGCTTGTCCCGGCGACACAGTCATGACGGTCCAGGTCCTCGACGCATGTGGGCGCAAGCGCGCGGTCGTCGAGATAGGCGGGGGCCGCGCATGTCAGAAAAGACCGATCACCGATCTTCGTGCCGATCAGGCGCGTGTCCGTCAGCGCGCCGGTGCGAATCGCAAGATCATATCCCTCCACGATCAGATCGACGACCCGGTTGGTCAAATCCAGGGTGACGCTCAACCGGGGATTCCGCATGGCGAAGCGGCGCATGATGGGGGCGAGAAACCGTTCGCCCATGGCCGTAGAGCAGGTGAGCCGCAGCTCCCCTTGGGGTTCGCTTTCCTCGTGGATAAGCGCCAGCATGTCCTCCCGGTCTGCAATCAGCTGCCGGCAATGGTCGAGCAGCGACCGGCCGGTGTCGCTCAGTCGGACGACGCGGGTGGTGCGGTGGAAAAGCTGAGTCTCCAGTCGTTGTTCCATATCCTGTATGGCCCGGCTGATATGCGATGTAGACACGCCCAATGCCCTCGCTCCACCAATGAAAGAGCCGGCGGTCGCGACTGCGACAAATTCGTCGATCCCGTCCCAGCATGACATGCTATTATCCCATATGCGGCATGATGAATTTCCTGCCCAAGGCCTTATCGCATCAGCGGGATATTGATAACAGGATTTCAACATGTGAATGAGGCCGAGGGTCGCCATGCCGGTCCTCACCCAAACCGAAATCCAGGAGTTGAGCATGAAGACGAGAGCTGCCGTAGCCTTTGCCGCCAAGACCCCGCTGGAAATCGTCGAGGTCGATCTGGAAGGACCGAAAGCCGGTGAGGTTCTGGTCGAGATTATGGCGACGGGCATTTGCCATACAGACGCCTACACGCTGGACGGCTTTGACAGTGAGGGCATTTTCCCGTCGATCCTGGGTCATGAAGGCGCGGGCGTCGTCCGGGACATCGGGCCGGGCGTCACCAGCGTCAAGCCTGGCGACCATGTCATCCCGCTTTACACGCCCGAATGTCGCCAGTGCAAAAGCTGCCTGTCGGGCAAGACCAACCTGTGCACCGCGATCCGGGCGACCCAGGGGAAGGGGTTGATGCCTGATGGCACGACCCGCTTTTCCTACAAGGGCCAGCCGATCTTTCATTATATGGGCTGTTCCACCTTCTCCAACTTTACCGTGCTCCCCGAAATCGCGGTCGCGAAAATTCGCGAGGACGCGCCCTTCGACAAGAGTTGCTATATCGGTTGCGGCGTTACGACCGGAGTGGGCGCTGTCATCAACAGCGCCAAGGTCACGCCCGGTTCGAACGTGATCGTTTTCGGTTTGGGCGGGATCGGCCTCAATGTCCTGCAAGCCGCCCGCCTGGTCGGAGCCGACCGGATCATCGGGGTCGATATCAACGCGGACAAGGCCGAATGGGGCAAACGCTTTGGCATGACCCATTTCTACAATCCGGCAGGCAAAAACACTGCGGATGTGGTCGCCGACCTGGTTGCGCTGACAGATGGTGGGGCGGATTACACGTTCGATTGCACCGGCAATACCGAAGTCATGCGCCAGGCGCTGGAGGCATGTCATCGCGGTTGGGGCGTTTCCACGGTGATTGGCGTGGCGGAAGCAGGCAAGGAGATTTCCACCCGTCCATTCCAGCTCGTGACTGGCCGGGTTTGGCAGGGTAGCGCCTTTGGTGGTGCCAAGGGGCGCACGGACGTGCCCAAGATCGTGGACTGGTACATGAACGGCAAAATCGAAATCGATCCGATGATCACCCATGTCCTCACGCTGGAAGACATCAACAAGGGGTTCGATCTGATGCACGCGGGCGAAAGCATCCGATCGGTCGTGGTCTTCTGATCCGACAGGGTCGGGAAGGGCGGGAGCGCCTGACCATCGGTGCGGCGCCCTGGCCTGGACCTGACCTCTTTTCCAAGGCTTATCTTCCCGGAGCGACAAATCATGACCATCGAAACCGTCTCCACCAACCAAAGCTTTGGCGGCGTGCAGGGCGTGTACAGGCACGCGTCGTCAGCCACTGGTACGGACATGATGTTTTCGGTCTTCGTGCCCCCGCATGAGGAAGGCGCGACGCTGCCCGTCGTCTGGTATCTGTCGGGCCTCACCTGCACGCATGCCAATGTCACGGAAAAAGGCGAATATCGTCGGCTATGTTCGGAACTTGGTCTGATCTTCGTCGCACCCGATACCAGCCCCCGGGGCGAAGGCGTGGCGGACGATCCTGATGGGGCTTATGATTTCGGCCTCGGCGCGGGCTTTTATGTCGACGCGACGCAGGAGCCTTACAGCCGGCATTACAGGATGTGGTCCTATGTGACGCAGGAACTACCCGATATTGTCGCGGACCATTTTCCCGTCGATCGGGACCGGCAATCCATCATGGGCCACAGCATGGGCGGCCATGGCGCGCTGACGATCGGCCTTGCCTATCCCGATCGGTTCAAGGCCATTTCCGCTTTCGCGCCGATTGTCGCGCCGTCACAGGTGCCCTGGGGACAGAAGGCGCTTGACGGGTATCTGGGAGACGACAGGGCAGCGTGGCGCAAGCATGATGCGGTGGCGATGATCGAGGATGGCGCGCGATGCGGCGCGCTGCTGGTGGATCAAGGGAGTGCGGACAATTTCCTGAACGATCAACTCAAGCCACACCTGTTGGCGGCAGCTTGCGAAGCAGCGGGAATCGACCTGACCCTGCATTTGCAGCCGGGTTATGACCATAGCTATTATTTCATCTCGACCTTTATGGCCGACCATCTGCGCTGGCATGCAGAACGCCTTTAGCGGCCTCTAGTTTGGCGCATTGGTCAAAAAGCAAGACGGCGCGGGCTGATCCCCCTTCGCATCACATCATCCGCTCGCGAAGGTTCAGGAGGATCACCAGGGTGCCACCCACCATCAGCGCAACAACAAGAGTCGAAAACAGGATGAGTTGAAGATCGTCCCGCGCAGATCGTCTGAGGCTGATGTGCAGAAAACAGCGAAATTGGAGCACGATCTGCGTAAAGGCCAGCGTCAGCACCGCCGCGAAGGTAAGTTTTGGCGAAGCGATCGGCCATTGCACGATGGCGAAGGCGACGCCCGTCATCACGATGGCCCCTGCATATCCCACAAGGTAGGAACGGACTTCCGCCCGCCTTTCGTCGTTCCCGTTCATGGCAGGAGACCCGGCAAGTAGACTGTGGAAAATATCGCGATCCACACGATGTCGAGGAAATGCCAGAAAAGTCCCAGCCGAAGAAGGTTGATCTTGACCCGCGCGTCGAGTCCGAAGACGCGTAATTGCACCATCATCACCAGAATCCAAACAATGCCGGCGATGACGTGCAGGCCGTGAAGCGGAACCAGTCCGAAAAAAGCCGATAGAAAGCCGCTTCGTGTCGGGTAGGCTCCTTGCGCGAACATGTCAGAAAAATCGTGCCATTCAAAGGCGAGGAAGATCAGGCCCAGGAGAAGAGTGACCGCCAGCCAGCGATGAATTCCGCCTAAAGGCGAACCATGCTTCATCGCTACCGAGGCCATGCCATATGTCAGGCTGCTGGTCAGGAGCAGCAGCGTTTCCGCGAATGTCGGCCCAATTTTGAACACACTCGTTGGCGTTGGTCCTCCCGCCGTGGCAGGCAGCATGACGCCATAGGTAGCGAACAGCAGAGCGAAGATCACAGCGTCGCTCATCAGGAAGATCCAGAAACCGAATATGGCATGTTCGGCTTCCGCATGGGTTTTGGCGTCCGTTCCGCCAAGGTTCAGGCCGGCATGTTTGGTTTCGCTTGCGCTCATGATCGCACCAGGGCCAAGCCTTGATTAGCGGGGCTGGTTTCGATTTCCCGCGGGACCGGCTGCGCCCTGGCCGTCGCCTCGCGCCAGCTTTCATCGATCCTGGCCACTTCGGATGCAGGGATGACGCGATGGGTGTCTCGCACAAAGCTGCGTGCGACGACCGCAGCGAAAATGACAATCAGGCCGAAAATCGCCAGCCACCACATGTGCCAGACAAGCCCGAAGGTCGCAGCGCCGCTCGCGATACCAATGACGGGCGCCACGGCGCTGTTCCTGGGCATCCATATGTCATGATAGGCAATCGGCGGGGCGTAGGGCGCGTATTTGCGCTTCGCGTCGTAAAACCAGTGCGCCTGATCCACATGAGGAAGGCGGGCAAAGTTGAATTCCGGCGGTGGCGCGGAAACGGACCATTCCAGCGCGCGGCCATCCCATGGATCGCCCACGAAAACATCATTGGCGCCGCGGCTACGGATGCTGACCCAAAGCTGGACTATCAATGCGGCAAAGGCGCACAAGAGGATCAGTGCGCCAGCTTCGGCCATAAAGAGCCAAGGCCGATAGGCCGTCTCCATGACGGCCTGGGTACGGCGCGCCATTCCGCTTGCGCCGAGCACATAGAGCGGCATGAACGCCAGGTAGAAACCAACTATCCAGCACAGGCATGAGATACGGCCCCAGCGTTCGTCCAGCCGATATCCAAACACCTTGGGAAACCAGAATGTGTAAGCTGCCAGCAGGCCGTAAAGCGTGCCGGGTATCAGCATATTGTGAAAGTGCGCCACCAGGAACAGCGTGTTGTGGACGACATAATCGAGGGGAGGAAAAGCGAGGATGATCCCGGTCAGTCCGCCCAGAACAAATGTCATCATGAAGGCTAGCGCATAGATCATGGGGGTCGTGAAACGCACCTCGCCCCGGAACATCGTCCAGATCCAGTTGTAAATCTTTACACCGGTCGGCACCCCGATAGCCATGGTGGCAATGCCGAAAGCCGCATTGATACTGGCACTTTGGCCCATGGTGAAAAAATGGTGGAGCCAGACGGTGAAGGACAGCACGGCGATAGCCATGGTTGCGATTACCAGTGATTTATAGCCGTACAGCTCTTTGCTGGAAAAAGTGGAGACGACT
Source organism: Sphingobium sp. UBA5915 (assembly GCF_002431195.1). Taxonomy (NCBI): domain Bacteria; kingdom Pseudomonadati; phylum Pseudomonadota; class Alphaproteobacteria; order Sphingomonadales; family Sphingobiaceae; genus Sphingobium; species Sphingobium sp. UBA5915. The sequence continues at coordinate 14,385 of NZ_DJDV01000040.1, forward strand.
TCGGAGTAGATGCCAAAGGCAGGCAGAATGACGATATAGACTTCAGGATGCCCAAACATCCAAAAGAGATTGGCGTAGTGCATCATGTTGCCGCCAAGTGCATTCGTGAAGAAATGAAAGCCCAAATAGCGGTCCAACGCCAGGAGCGCGGTGGCGACCGTGAGGGGAGGCATCGCAAAGATCATGAGGATGGCGGTGCAAAGGCTGGTCCAGGTGAAAAGCGGCATGCGCATCAGCTTCATTCCCGGGCAGCGCATCTTGTAGATCGTGACGGCAATGTTGATCCCGGTCATCGTCGATGCCAGCGAACCCAGAGTGACGGCCCAGATCCAGTAGTCCGGGCCAACGCCCGGATTGAAGCCGATTTCGGTGAAGGGCGGATACCCGCTCCAGCCCCCCGTCGAAAACCGACCGATGACCAGCGAGGCCATCATGAGGGCCGCCCCCGCAGCTGTCAGCCAAAGACTGATCGCATTCAATACAGGAAAGGCGACGTCACGGTCCCCTATCTGAAGCGGAACCAGATAGTTGATGAGACCGGTCAGAAACGGCATCGCCATGAAGAAGATCATGATCGACCCATGGGTACTGAACAGCTCGGCAAAATGTTCAGGCGCGACGAAGCCCGGATTCCCGACGGCGACCGCTTGCTGCAAGCGCATGAGATTCGCTTCCACCAGCGCGCGCGCCAACATGACTAACGCGATCACTATGTAGAGAATGCCGATCTTCTTATGATCCAGGCTGGTGAGCCACTCCGTCCACAACCAGCGCCATCGCCGCATCACAGTGATGAGGACAAGAACCGCGATGCCGCCGACCACAACGATTCCGCCCGCCGCAGCCGCGATCAGTTCGTTTGTCGTCGGATTGTGCCAAGCCCGCACGAAAGGCAGCGAATCCCAGGTGAACCGCCCCAACAGCATAGGCCACACCGGGTCCGTCATCGGATAGCCTCTTCCTTCTGCATATTTGCCATCATCAGATGTTCGAACAGGCCAGGCGGCACTTTGGAGAAGAAAAGGGGACGTTGCGCCGCCGATTTTCGCATGAGGCTTTTCAAAACATTGTCGTCAAACGGCTGCCCATCGGCGGCCCGACGCGTCAGCCAGTGTCGATACTCACGGTCCGGCATGGCGACGACGGAAAACTTCTGATGCTGAAAGCCGGCACCATTGAACTGGGTATTGAGGCCGCTATAGACGCCCGGTCTGTCCGCGGCAAAGTTGAGTTGCGTGCGCATCCCCGCCATCGCATAGATCTGCCCGGCAAGCTGGGGAATGAGCAGGGACTGCATGACTGTTCCGCTCGTCAGGCTGAGATGCACAGGGCGTCCGACTGGCACGGCCAGCTGATTGACGGTCGCGATGCCATCGTCCGGGTAGATGAAAAGCCACTTCCAGTCGAGCGCCACCACCTGAACCTCTAGCGGCGGCTGTTTGGAGGGCAGCGCCCGGTAGGGGTCAAGCTGGTGCGTGGCGTCCCAGAGCAGCACGCCAAGACCTGCAACGATCGCAATGGGCGGTAGCCAGATCAGCGCCTCTAACGACCAGGAGAAGCCCCAGTTGGGCCGATAGGCGTCATCCTTATTGTCCAGTCTATAGTGATAGGCAATCAGCGGCACAAGCAGCAGCACCGGGCCAGCCACGAAGATCAAAACCACCGCAACGATCTTGTAAAGACGCCACTGTTCGGCCGCCACCGGACCTGCGTGGTTCATGACCCCGAGGTCCAGCGCCCCGCAACCGCCAAGCAAAAGCAGAAGGGCCGCCAAGCACGCCATCCGCCCCCACCGGAGCAATCCCCCACTTGCCGACATGCTGGTCAGGGTGCGTCGTCAGCGACGACGATCCGCACCGGGACGCCCTTGGCAGCGGGCGTCTTGGACAGCTTGTCGTGATACCAAAGCGGGATGAGCGGGTTCATCTCCGGATAATAGGCGCCCACGCAGCCGTCGGGCAGGTCGAACGGCGTCACGGTCAAGCCATCCACCCGCCGTTCAACTCCGTCATCCGCATCGCTTGCCAGTCCGACTATCTGCCCCTCGCTCAGTCCCGCAGCAAGGACTTCGCGAGGGCTCATCAACAAGACGTCCCGCGTGCCCTCAATGCCGCGAAGGCGGTCCGAATAGCCATAAATGGTCGTATTGAACTGATCATTGGATCGCATCGTGATCAGGCGATAGCGCCCCGGCTTGTCGGGCACGCCCATGCTCGTCAGCGTGGTGGGCGTCGTGAATTCCGCCTTGCCGCTCTGCGTCTTCCATATCCGTTCGCGGGCTGCATTGCCCTTGAAAAAGCCGCCCGGCGTGAATTTACGGGCTTCGAAATCCTTGAACTTCTCCGGATAGGTTGCCTCGATCAAGGCCCGGACTTTGGAATAGTCGGCGACCCACTCGTCCCATTTAACAGACGGTCTGGGCGGGAGCGTGGCCTTGGCCATGCCTGCGACGATCGCGAGTTCCGACAGCAGATGCTCACTGGCGGGCTTGCGCTTCCCTACAGATCCATGGATCATCGACAAGGAATCCTCCATCGTCACGACCTGGGGACCGCTTGCCTGCATATCCTCCTCGGTTCGGCCCAGGCAAGGAAGCAGATAGGCAATTTCTCCATTGACGAGGTGGCTGCGGTTGAGCTTCGTCGCGATCTGGACGGTAAGCCGCATTTTGGTCCATGCCGCCTCCATCTTATCCCGTTCCGGGATGGCGCGCACGAAATTCCCGCCAAGCCCGACGAATGCCTTTATGCTGCCGTCGATCATGCCCTCGCAAGCTTCAACCGTGTTGACGCCTGTTTCGGATGGCGGCTCGAAGTCGAAAATGGCTCTGAGGCGGTCATATGGCACAAGCTCCGGTTTTTCGGAGATGCCGACCGTGCGCTGCCCCTGGACGTTCGAATGCCCGCGAACCGGCGATATTCCCGCGCCATCGACCCCAATATTGCCGCGCAGCAACAGCAGGTTAACGAGCATGCCGATCGTCTGCGATCCGTGGACATGCTGGGTGACGCCCATGCCGTAGATGCCAATGACCTTTTCGGCGTCGCAATATATCTGTCCGGCTATCTCCAAGTCGGCCCGACTAAGGCCGGATTCCTGCTCAATCTCATCCCAGCCAGTGGCCCGCACCTTTTCCACGAGCGCCTCAAAACCCTGGGTATGCTGTTCGATGAAGTCGTGGTCGATCACATGCCGTTGCTGCTCGGCCATGAGACGATCCTCGACGGCCAGGACATGCTTGATCATTCCCATGATGGCGGCGATGTCGCCCCCTGGCTTCACCTGATAGTAAAGAGACGATATCTGCGTCGGCTTTTGGGTAACCATCTGCACGGGGTTTTGCGGGTCGACAAACTCCAGCAGCCCTTTTTCCCGCACGGGGTTGAAGGTCACGATCTTGCAGCCGCGCTCTACAGCGGACTTGAGCGTGTGGAGAAAGCGCGGACTGTTCGTGCCCGTATTCTGCCCGAAGAAGAAGATGGCATCGCACAGGTCGAAATCCTTGAGCTGGCACGTCCCGACTGGCGAACCCGTCACCTTCTTCAGCCCGACAGACGTCGTCTCGTGACACATATTCGAACTGTCTGGCAGGTTGTTATGCCCGTACAAGCGGGCAAAGAGCGCATATAGATAGGATGTTTCGAGACTGGCGCGACCGGAAGCGTAGAAGACGGTCGATTTCGGGTCCAGCGAACGAAGTTCAGCGCCTATCGCGGAAAAAGCCTCGTCCCAACTGACGGAGACATAATGATCGGTGGCGCGGTCGTAGCGCATCGGGTGCGTGAGGCGGCCGGCTTGCTCGAGATCATAATCGCTCCATCGGCGAAGTTCCGTGACGCTGTGCTGTTCAAAGAAAGCAGGCGTGCATGTTCGCGTGGTCAGCTCCCACAGCGTGGCCTTGGCGCCATTCTCGCAGAATTCGGCGGGATGGGGATGCTCGGGCTTGGTCCAGGCGCACGAAACGCACATGAACCCGCCCGGCTTGTTCTGCCGCGCCAATGTTTCGAGCGCCATCGGCGTCGCCCACTCCTTGCCGAAGATGCGCGCGACCCCCTTTAGCGAACCAAATCCGCCGGAAGGCCCATCATAGTGAACTGTGTCGTCATCTTGCGCCATGGAACAGTCTCGTTTTGCGGCGCCCCCTGCAATGTTTTGTTACATTTCGCGGCGCGGGGCGCAACCCGTTGAGGAGCAAAGTCCTATCCACACATGCCAATTACCCATGCTGTGCTCGCCGGACACCCGGGACGCATGCGGCAACGCGCGATCGGCTCGTCCGTCATTCCGAGCGGAAGGGATTCCCTGAATCTTCCTATTGAACCCTGAAACGGACCGAGCCCATGTGATCGCCCAGCCATGGCACGAAGAGGCCTGCGGATGGTTCTGATGCAGAAGGAGGATTGCGTGGATCAACCATATAGTGACGGACACGCTCCCGATCTGCTGCCTGGACGCCTGCTGCGGCGCCCCGGCGGCATCGCGCAGGATGAAAGTTTCGAAGGCGTCCAGATTCTTGATTCAAGGCTTGCGTATCAGATATCGTCAGAGGCTCCCATGCTGGTCCTGCATGAGGGCGCAATTCATGCCGAGGGGCCGGTATGGCAAGCCTCGCACCGGCGCCTTCTGTTCTCCGATGTGCCCAACAGACGCCTGAACGCCTGGTATGAGGATGATGGCCGTGTTGAGACTGTCCTTGAACCAACCTGGTTCATGAATGGCAACGCCATCGCCGCAGACGGTTCGGTATGGCATTGCGAACATGGTCGCCGTTGCATCAGCCGATCAGATGCCGACATATCCGGCGTACCCGTACCCATCGTCACCCATTTCGAGGGCAAGCGCCTCAATTCGCCCAATGATGTGGCTGTGGCGCCCGATGGGGCGATCTGGTTTACCGATCCCATCTTCGGCATCGCGATGCCCAGCCAGGGGGCGCTCGCCCGACCGGCCCTCGATCATCGCAGCGTCTATCGCTTCGACCCCGAGACGTCTGCGCTCGCGCGCGTAGCCGATTTCGAGCAGCCGAACGGCGTTGCGCTTTCGCCGGAAGGTGGGGTCCTCTACGTGTCCGACACGTCTGTGTCCTTGGGCGAAGTACCCGGCTTCAAGGCGGGGTCAAGGCGCGAGGTATTTCGCCTTTGCGCCGATCATGAGGGAAAATGGGGGGCGCCCACACGCTTCTGTCGCACCGATAAAGGCTATCCGGATGGCTTCAAAGTCGATCAGCGCGGCTGGCTATGGGCGAGTGCCGGCGACGGCGTCCATATCTATTCAGAAGCAGGAGAACCGCTCGGTCACATCCCGCTCGATGCGACGGTGTCCAACTTGTGCTTTGGCGGTAGCGATCACCGCCGCCTGTTCATCGCGGCGAGCACGCGCGTGCTCGCCATTGACCTGAAAGCCTGACCTTTGGCGTCACCAATCTCTGACTATGCCCTCATTGGCGATGGACGCACGGCAGCCATGGTCGCCGTTAACGGGTCCATCGATTTTCTGTGCCTGCCCAGCTTCGACAGCGACGCGTGCTTCGCGGCAATGCTGGGCGATCAAGCCAATGGCTGCTGGCAGATCGCACCGACAGGGTATGTAACCGCAGTTGAAAGACGCTATCGCGGCGACACGCTGATCCTGGAGACCGATTACACGACCGAGGGTGGCAGGGTTCGCGTCACCGACTTCATGCCGTGGCATGATGGCGAACCGACGGTCGTGCGCATTGTCGAGGGCTTGTCCGGCAGGGTCGAAATGGGGAGCCTGCTGAGGCCGCGATTTGATTATGGGCGGGTGCCGCCATGGATGCGACCGTTCGACGGCGGACTCTGCGCGGATGCAGGACCGCATCAGCTGGTCCTGCATGCCCCTTGTCAGACGGAAGTTGAAAACGGGGGAGCGCATGCCACATTTTCCGTCAAGACAGGGAAAAAACTGGTCTTCACACTTTCCTATGCGCCTTCGTTCGCCGATTTGCCCAAGAAGCCCGACGCCGCCCGGCTGTTGCGGCAGACTGACAAGGCATGGCGCGATTGGATCGATCGCTTTGACGTGCCCCGGCGCTGGGGCGCGCCGCTCAAGCGTTCGCTGCTGACGCTCAAGGCGTTGATCGACCGGCGGACAGGCGGCCTGGTCGCGGCGCCGACAATGGGATTGCCGGAGGTGCCTGGCGGATCGATGAACTGGGACTATCGATATTGCTGGCTGCGCGACGCGACCTTCACGCTGACCGCACTGCTGAACGCCGGCTTTGGCGAAGAGGCGGTGCGCTGGCGCGACTGGATCCTGCGAGCCATCGCGGGTGATCCTGCCGACATGCGCATCATGTACCGGATCGATGGTAGTCGGCGGTTGGCGGAATATGAAGCGACATGGTTGTCCGGTCACGACGGCGCCCGCCCGGTCCTGGTCGGCAATGCCGCGTCGAACCAGACGCAGTTGGATGTCTATGGCGAACTGATCGACAGCTTTCATGTCGGCGAACGGGCCGGAGTGGAACGGACATCGCGGGACATAGCAGTGGAAATCGCGCTCATCGAATATCTCGAAGGCGCGTGGGACAAACCGGGCGCAGACATATGGGAAAGCCGCGATGATCCTGGCTGCTATACCTATTCACAGGCGATGGCATGGGTCGGCATCAACCATTTTGTCGAAAGCGATGTCATGCGCGCGGCCGCACCCGATGAACTGATCGGGCGAATGCGGGGGCTTCGCGCGCATATTCACCAGACGGTATGCGAACGCGGCTTCTCCACAAGCGGTGGGCATTTCGTGCAGCGATATGATGGCGAAGCGCTGGATGCGTCCTTGCTGCTGCTACCGCTCGTCGGGTTTCTACCCGCAGACGATCCCCGGATCGTCAGCACGATCGCGGCGGTTGAGCGGGAGCTTGTGGAAGGCGGGCTCGTACGGCGAAAGGCCGCACGGGGCGATGGTCATGACGAGGGCGCATTTCTCGCCTGTTCCTGCTGGCTGGCAGACTGCATGGCGATGCAAGGGCGGCGTGAGGAAGCGGCGAACATGCTCGATCGGGTGATCGGCCTCAGCAATGACGTTGGCTTGTTGAGCGAGGAGTTCCATGTGCCGACCAGGCGACTGATCGGCAACATGCCCCAGGCCCTGACCCATCTGGGCGTGGTCAACAGCGCGCTGTTCCTGTCGCGTCCAGTCGTGCAGCGCGGCGCGGCATAGTCAGCCGCCCACCTGATGAAAATGTCCGTCGGGGTCGCGCAGCAGCGCTGCGTTGTTGCCGCGCCAGACGATACGGGTCGCTGCCACGTCGTTGACCGAATACGGAGCGGATGCAGGGTTTTCAGGCTGACGATAGTGCAGCAGCTCCACGTGCGAGCGGCCGAATTGTGGCATCATCGCCACGACGTCCGCGATGGGATCTTCCAAATCGTCCAGGACCGCCTGCGCAGCTCCCTGGTTGAGCGTCGTCGTGCCAGCCGTCAGACCATGAGCGAGATAGAAGGCCTTGCTTGCGGCGAGGTTACGGACGACGATAGCGCTATGGTCCACACCCAGCATCCCGCTGCCGCGCCAGTGCGTATCGGCCGTATCGGGGAAGCAAAGCAGTTCCAGCGGATGCCCTTCCGGATCGCGGAACTTGATCGCCGTGACACCGCCCGATGACGGCGGCAGCGTCACCGGTCCGCCACGGCTGACCGGCGTCGCTCCGGCGGCTGCCGCCCGCGCCCAAGCGGCCCCGGCGTCATCGGTGACGAGCGCCAGATGCTGGAAGCAGATCGAGGCGGCATCTGCCCCAGTGGGGTAGGGCCGGCCCGCGACGTCGTAGCAGTCGATGTCGAGGGCCGCTGCGCCCAGCCGCATCGGCCAGCGCGTGCCCGAGCCGTCAATGCCGAGCATTGCCAGCTCGTCCTGCACGATCGGCTGCGATGGCTGAACCGTGAAACCCAGCGCAGCGTAGAAGCCGAGCAAAGCCTCGAGCTGCTGCGTCACCAGGCGGAACGCCGCGATCCGCGCGAAGGTCACGTGAACTGGCAGGGGCCGACCGGATCGCGATAGAGCTGCACTGTCATCAGGCGGCACGGCTCATCGCCGATCGTGCCCGATCTATGCCCCTTCTTACCGTCCTTCTCGACGCAATTCTGGTCGCCACCGAAGGAGAATTCGCCTGGCCCCTGCTCAATGCGGGTGCCGTCCATCGCTTCGATCCACCAGCGGCCCGACAGGACCACAATCCATTGCGGGGCCGGGTTTTCATGCCAGTCACCGACCCAGCCCACCGGTTGGACGGTGAACACTACCGTCGCCTCACCGCGCTCCATCTTGTCGTTCCACTGTGGATCGGCGTTGCCCACGCCCTTCAGCTCATAGTCGGTCAGCGCACATTCGCGAAAACGGCTGACACCGTCCTTGTCGGTGTAGAGGTGCTGATAGGGAACGGACGGCTTGGGGCCGGCATCGGACATGAGGTTATCTCCCGTAAGGATGACTGGAGGCGAACGGCGCGTCGAGAAAGGGTTGGAGCCCGGAACCATCGGTGCCGATGATGAGGAGCAGGAAGCCGGCGCCGAGCGACAGGTTCTTGAGGAAATCCCAGAATAGAGTGCGCCCCTTACCCTCCGGATCAGCGAAAAAGTCGCCCGGCTTCCAGAATTGCTTGTAGAGGATCGCAGTCAGGGCGCAGTAGCCCGCAACGACGAAGGCCGCCGCACGGTCGGCAATGCCAAGCACGATCGCGCCGGAACAGACAATCTCGATGGACAGGCCGATCATCAGCATCGTGATCGCCAGCGGGCGCGGCGAGAACATCTGCTGCGCTTGGCGCACCGCATGATCGAACGAGAAGATCTTATCCAACGCACTAAACGGCAGAAACAGCATGACGATGCCATAACGCACGATAAGCGCGGCGATGGCGGCGGTACTCACAGCCGTTCCTCTATGATGCTGGCGACACGCAAGGCGTTGGCGATGATCGTCAGCGTGGGGTTCACGGCACCAATCGACGGAAAGAAACTGGCGTCGGTGACGTAGAGATTGTCGACTTCATGCGCGCGGCAATCGAGATTGAGGACCGAGGTCGCGGGATCGGTGCCGAAGCGGCAGGTGCCCGCCTGGTGCGCAGTTCCCGACAGCGGAATGTCCTTGCCGAGATAAAGCGAGCGCTCGATGAGCATCGCTGGCCAGCCGATCTCAGACAGGACCTGCTTTAGTTTCGCTTTCAAGCGATCAAGCGATTTCTCGTTGGTTTCAGTGAGGTCGAGATGGACCTTTCCATCTTGGTAATAGACCCGGTTCTCCGGAAGCGGGAGGTCTTCGGTCTGCAGCCAGAAGTCCATCGAGTGCCGCGCAATTTCCTCAAACGGCATGTCGGGCAGGTGCTGCATCACGCTGGCGAGCGGTGCTTCGCCCTTGATCTGGTCGGCGTGGCTGGTCGCGCACATCTGGATCAGGCCGAGTGGGTGCGGATAGTCCGGATCGCCGCTGTCGAAGTAGAAGTCGCTGAGGGCGAGCGTCTTCTGGAACACCGTCTCGTTCACGTGGCGCATGACGGCCATGACGATTGACATCTCGTGGCGCATGTAATTGCGGCCGACCTGATCGGAGCCATTCGCCAGGCCATTGGGATGGCGGTCGTTCGCGGACCGCAGCAGCAGAAGCGCGGAGGAAAGCGAGCCGCAGGCGACGACGACGATATCCGCGTTATAGCGCTCCTCCCGCCCGTTGCTCTCGACCACCACGGACTCGACCCGGCGACCGCTTGCGTCAGTTTCCAGACGTTCGACATAGGCGCCCGTCAGCAACGTCACGTTCGGATAGTCGCGCAGCATCGGATCGACGCACATCACCTGCGCATCCGCTTTGCCGTTGAGCAGGCACGGGAAGCCGTCGAAGTAGGAGCACCGCATGCACAGGCTGGTGGGCGTGGCGAACCCGTCCTCCTTCTGGTCGAGCAGGATTCCAAGTGGCAGGTGGAAGGGGTTGAGGCCGATGCCGGTCAGCTTGTCGGACAGCGCCTGTACCTTGGGCTCGTGCCGGACCGGCACGAAAGGGTAAGCGGTAGTGCCGGGATCGAGCGGATCCTCGCCGCGGCGGCCGTGAACATGGAACAGCGCCTCAGCCTCGTCATACCAGGGGGCGAGATCCGTGTATGACAGTGGCCATGCAGGTGAAACACCACCGGCATGCTCTAATTCGTCAAAGTCTCGTTCACGCAGCCGGAACAGCGCGGCACCATAGACCTTCGAATTGCCGCCGACATTGTAGTGGAGTTGCGGCACGAAGGTGTCGCCATCCTTGTTCACCCAATGCTCGTCGGCTTGGTAACGTCCTTCGACGAACACGGCCCGTGCATTCCAATTTGCCTCCTCACGAGGAAGATAATCGCCGCGCTCCAGGATCAGGATATGCTTGCCGGTAGGGGCGAGGCGTTGGGCGAGTGCTGCGCCGCCGGGACCGCTGCCGATCACGATCACGTCATAGTGGGTGTTCTCAGCCATCGACCGAACCGCTTTCATGGTGAAGCTCGTCTGCCAAACTGGAACCCAACCGATCCAATGCTGTTCCCAATCTTGATCGATCAGGAGTGCGGCATGAGCAAAGTTGTTGTTATCACCGGAGCCGGAGCCGGCGTAGGCCGCGCCACCGCCGAGACATTCGCGAGCGAAGGCTATGACGTTGCTCTGCTTTCGCGCGATCCCCATCGGCTTGAACGCGCAGCCGCAGACCTGCGCCGCCATGGTGTGCGCGCCCTGCCGATACCCACCGACGTCGCCGATGCCGCAGCGGTCGAGGCCGCAGCCGACCAGGCCGAGCGCGAACTGGGGCCGATCGATATCTGGGTCAACGTCGCGATGGCGACGGTCTTCGCACCGGTCGCGAAGCTGACGCCTGAAGAGGTCGAGCGTGGCACGAGGGTCACTTATCTGGGGCAGGTGCATGGCATGATGAGCGCCTTGAAGCGGATGCGGAACCGCCAAGGCACGATCGTCAACGTCGGCTCTGCACTGGCTTACCGGTCTGTCCCGCTTCAGTCGGTCTATTGCGGCGCTAAGGCGGCAATTCGCGGTTTCACCGATTCGCTGCGGTCCGAAATCATCCATGACAAGATCGACGTGCATCTCACCACAGTTGACTTGCCCGCGGTCAATACACCGCAGTTTGATTGGGCGCTCAACAAGATGGGCAAGAAGGCGCGACCGGTGGCGCCAATATTCGAACCTGAAGTGCCCGCACGGGCGATCTTCTTCGCGGCCACGCACAAGCGGCGTGAAATATGGCTGGGCTTTTCCACAGTAAAGGCGATTCTGGGCAATCGCATCGCACCGGGCCTGATCGATCGCTACCTCGCCAAGGCTGGTTATTCCGGGCAGCTGACCGACGACCCGCTGCCCGAGAATCCACCAGCCAATTTGTTCGACCCGGTGCCCGGCAACTATGCAGCCCATGGTCGATTTGACAGCAGTTCACGTCGACGCAGCGTCGAATTCTTCACCGATCGCCACCGGGCAGGCATGCTCGGGGCAGCTGCCCTGGGATTGGGCTACGTAGCTTACCGCGCGGTTAGAAGGGTGATTTGACCATCGGGTATGCGGTTGACATGACCGGTCTCGGTCATGGTCGTCCAGATCGGCCCGGCATGTCGCATTACCCTGGAGCACGACATGTCGCGGAGGCCACCCTTTGGCGAGACGATCGCCGTGAGCGCGTGAACCCAAGCCGGAAAGTGATCCGGCCATATCGGGCGGCGATCGCTTGAAAAGCCCGCCCGGGCTTTAGGGGCGGTTCAACTTGAGGCCCTGAATATCGACTCCGAAACCGGAATCCTTGAAGCGCGCGACGATAAAAGCCGCTTCTATCACTGCATAATCGCGCGCCGAGTAATCGAGGCGCCGTATCTGCCCGACATTTTGTCGCTGGCAGATGCAGGAGGATGGACGAGGGATCAGATATGGCGGCCGACATCATCGATAAAGCTACTGGGGCAGTCGAGCAAAGCGCCCTGGATTCGATCGATCTGGATAGCGCGAGCATCGTTCGCCTGGACATGAGCCGCGATGCTGTCGTCGCACTGGAAAAGTCCGAGAAGGATTTGCTTGTCCGACTGGCCGATGGTCAGGTCATCCGCGTAGCCGATTTCTACGAACGCTTTGATGGCCGCGACAACAATCTGATCCTGCGCGAAGCCGATGGCACCCAGTGGCTGGCCCAATCCAGCAGCCGTTTTCCACGCTTCTCCCTCCTGAACGACCTTGACGAACTGATCGGTGCAGCCGGATCGGCCGGCGCAGCGGGATCTTCGCTGGTCCTGCCCGCCATCCTGGGCGGCGTGGGCCTCGCCGGCGTCGCGGCCGCAACCAGCGGCGGGGGCGACGAGGCAGATGATGGCGATGCGGATGCTGACGCCGATGCAGATGCAGATGCGGATGCCGACGCGGACGCTGATGCAGATGCTGACGCAGACGCTGATGCCGACGCAGACGCGGATGCTGACGCCGATGCAGACGCTGATGCTGACGCCGACGCTGATGCAGATGCTGACGCAGACGCTGATGCCGACGCAGACGCTGATGCAGATGCGGATGCTGACGCAGATGCTGACGCAGACGCTGATGCCGACGCAGACGCGGATGCTGACGCCGATGCAGACGCTGATGCTGATGCTGACGCCGACGCTGATGCAGATGCTGACGCAGACGCTGATGCTGATGCAGACGCTGATGCTGACGCCGATGCAGACGCAGACGCTGATGCCGACGCAGACGCTGATGCAGACGCTGATGCTGATGCAGACGCTGATGCCGACGCCGATGCAGACGCCGACGCAGATGCTGACGCTGACGCGGATGCCGACGCTGATGCAGATGCGGATGCCGACGCGGACGCTGATGCAGATGCAGATGCTGACGCCGACGCTGATGCAGATGCTGACGCTGATGCTGATGCTGATGCCGATGCTGATGCAGACGCCGATGCGGATGCTGACGCAGATGCGGACGCCGATG
>NZ_DJDV01000065.1:0-3396 GCF_002431195.1 Sphingobium sp. UBA5915
TTTCGTCCATCAGCGTGGACAGGCGTTCCTTTTCACTGGCGGTCAGTTCCTTGCCACTGACGCGCTGGAGATCCATCTGCGCGGTATATTTCTCAGCCTCGACCGGCATGAGCGCCGCGATCTTCCTGTTCTCCTCCATGACCGCCCAGAATTCCTCTGCGGCCTTCTGCTGGCGCGCTGCGGCCTTCGCCGCGCGCTCGGTGTCGCGCTCTGCATCGGTCTTTTTGCCGCTGCCTTTTTTCTCCGTTGGAGTGCCTGCGGTTGGACGCAGAAGACCGCTGCCGCCGGTCTTCTTCGGCGGAGGCGGACCCAGCTTGCGAGATTCGTCCATCAGGCGCTGGTCATTCCAGTCCTTGGGCACGTTGTCACCCGTGCGCTCACGATAGGCACGTTCCAGCTTGGCGCGTGCGCGATCACGATGGGATTGGGCAGCACCGCGAAGGAAACGACCGCGATAGTCGCTGGGGGCGGATTTGTTGGTGGGCAGAGCATCCAGTTCGATCACTGCACCGCTGTCCTTGCCGCCAAGGAGACTGTAGCCGCGCCCGAAGTTACGCACGTCATCGATCATGCCAAGGACGCCTGCGATCTCATTGCGGAGACCCTGCCAGCGCGCAGAAATCAGATCGGCGGCATTGATGCCCTCGTTTTCGAGCGGCTTGAACGTGCCGACCAGACCCTCAAAGCTGTCACGGATTTCCGCACCAGCATCGGCAGCGGCATCCGCGATGGAACGCATATTGTCATTGCCCTGATCGGCGAAATTATAGAGCGCCTGACTGAAACCACCGCCCTGATCGAACGCGCCAAACGTGACGGTCGCGAGATTGGTGAGAGCCGTGAATGCATCGCCAAATGTCTTCGGCATCTGCTTGAATTCTTCGTCCAACGCGGCGGTGAAGCGCGTATCGGTAAAGGCGCGGAACAGCATGTCGGCGGTCAATTGGCCTTCGCTGGCCATCTTCTTCAAAGCCCCAACGGGCACATTCATGCTGTCCGCAAGCAGCTTCATGAGGCGCGGACTGTTTTCCGCAAGGGAGCGGAACTCATCGCCATTCAGCTTGCCCGACGACAATGCCTGACCAAGCTGGAGAACGGTGGATGCCGTTTCGCCCGCGGTTGCGCCGCTGATCTTGAGGGACTTGGTGACGGTTTCGGTCGCGCGGGCAATCTGCTGCTGGGAAGCGTCCAGACCCTTACCGCTGGTCATCAGCTTGCCGTAAAGCGTAGCTGCCGAGGTCAACTCACTACGAGTGGAAGCGGCGATCCTGCGAACGTCTTCCTGCGCCTGTCCGAAGTCCGCAAAACCACGGGTCGCGAGGCGCAGCTTGGCTTCCATGTTCGCGGAAGCGTCGGCCATTTCAGCGAATTTGTGGGTGATGCCTGCAAGGATCGCGGCAGCGCCAGCGCCCTTAATACCGGCTAGGCTACGACTGAATGTCGTGATGCCAATGGTCGTTGAACCAAGCGCACCATTGAGGCGACTGCTGGAATTTCCTACTCGATCAAGTGCGCGCTCAGCCTGTGAGCCACCACGTTGAGCGCCAGTTGCGTCGATAGTGATGCGGATGGTTGTGTCAGACATCGAATAAGCAGGCTCCACGCTATTGGGGTCTGCTTATTTATCGGGGGCACTAGCTGACCTTTGACTTGTCGTCCTTGACTTCTGATAGGACTACAGCGTCCATTGCCCGAATGATTGCCCAGAGAATTTCTGCTTCGTGCAAGGTGAGCCGATACCTGTCAGCATATTTCATGGTGTCGTCCCAGCGCAGTTTACTGGCAGCAAGACCGACATCGCGCATCGTCCCGATGGCGAGGAACGCGCTCCAGTAGAATTCGCAATGCTGGGGGAGGGTAGGCTGATGGGCCTGCGCTTCGGCCAACTCGATGACGGAAGTATGCTCGAAGCGCCCCGCCTTGATGGCGGCGCTGGCCTCTTTCTCCAGTCGCTCCATGCGAGCGAAGTCAGGAGAAAGCTGCCAGCGCAGATAGTCCGTTAGTTTTTTTTATCGTCCTCAAGGGCTTCTGTTTGGAAGTTGCTCTCTTCCGAACTGAACTCGTCCAACTCCTGAAAAATCCAGTAAGCGCGCTTGTCGGAAAGATATGCGACGAGGTTGGATGCGGTATGCTTCCAAGCGCCTTCTCCCTTCACAGGAATGCCAGCACTCTTAGTGACATAGTTCTCCACAAACATGCGGATCACGACGCCACGGCGCAGCATCACGTCTTCTTCTGTCTGGGGATTGTCGATGCGATCCCTCTCGCGCTTGCTCAGCTTGGCAGTGGCGCGCTTCCATTCCAGCAGCCACTTGGGCGAGTTTACGAACTGGTGCTTAACGTGGAAAACGCCATAGCACTTGCCGTCCTTGATAACCTCAATTTCGCGGACCTCATCGTCAGATACGCTGGGAAGATCAAAATCAAATTCCATGTAACACCTCAGGTTTTTACCATGCAGCGTCCTGCTGCTCAGTATTTATCGTGAGGCTCAGTCATGGGTTGGGGCGGTGGAACCTGATAACCACCGCCCCGCAAAAGCTGTTCTGACCTATTAGGCGAGAGGCAGCTTCTGGATCATGATGTCGGTGCCCGACACGGCATCGCCCAGCGGCGAGAAGGTCACGCTGACCATTTGGTTCGCGCCATCTTCGCTATCCTCAGGGAAGCTGGGCTGCGCGGCTGGAATGATGAACCTGTAGCCAGCGCCGTTGAATTCCACGTCGAACGAGATGCTGACGGCTGGGTTCTCGATGCCATTCTGGATGAGGTTTTCCGGCCCGAAGTCCTTGCGGTAGAGCAGGGCGACCAGTTCGATGGTTTTACCAGCAGTGCCGATGCCACGCGCAAATGCGGAACCTAGCTTGCCCTGCGTTGCACGATCCTGCGTCACGGTCAGGTTCAGGGTCGAATAATCGACCTCGCCCAGACCGCCGATGGCGATGTTCTTCACATCAGGACCAGCGAACTTCGGCGCAGTGCTGGCGTCCGCATAGGTCGCACCAGCAATGGCATTGTTCGATGGGGTAGCGCGGCCACGGCCAAGGACCGTGAAGTCGGCTGTCACGATGCCGCCGAACTCAGCAGTCAGGGCAAACTCCGAAACCTGGCAGCCAAAATAGCGGGTGAACATATTGGTGGTGCCGTCGATCCACTTGCGCTCGACGGAAAGGTCAGTCTCTTTCGTGCCTGCCTTCAGCAAGCCGTCCTGATCGAACTCGCCGGAAAAGGCGCTCTCCAGCAGGAAGTCGGTCGCCGCGTCGTCGGCAGTGAATTCCGTGTTGAGGGTGCCTTCAACGCGAGGATTTACGAGGCGCTGACCAGCATTGGTGCGGCCTTTGCGTCGAGTGGCGCTGACGATTGGATCAGCAGTCGCGTTCAGGTTGGAACCAACAA
>NZ_DJDV01000066.1:0-3397 GCF_002431195.1 Sphingobium sp. UBA5915
TTTCGTCCATCAGCGTGGACAGTCGTTCCTTTTCGGTCGTGGTTAGTTCCTTGCCGCCGAGACGTTGTAGGTCCATCTGCGCGGTATATTTCTCAGCCTCTACGGGCATGAGCGCCGCGATCGTGCGGTTCTCCTCCATGACCGCCCAGAATTCCTCAGCGGCCTTCTGCTGACGCGCAGCGGCCTTCGCCGCGCGTTCGGCCTCGCGCTCTGCATCCGTCTTTCTACCTGCGCCGTTCTTTTCGGTCGGAGTGCCTGCGGCTGGTCGCAAGTTACCGCTGCCACCTGTCTTCTTCGGCGGGGGCGGACCCAGCTTGCGAGATTCGTTCAAGAGCTTCTGGTCGTTCCAGTCCTTGGGCACATTGTCGCCCGTGCGCTCACGATAGGCACGTTCCAACTTGGCGCGGGCTCGATCACGATGGGATTGGGCAGCACTGCGGAGGAAACGACCGCGATAATCGCTGGGGGCGGTTTTGTTCGTGGGCAGCGCATCGAGTTCAATCACCGCACCGCTGTCCTTGCCGCCAAGGAGACTGTAGCCGCGTCCGAAGTTACGAACGTCATCGATCACGCCGAGGACGCCTGCAATCTCATTGCGAAGACCCTGCCAGCGCGCAGAGATTAGATCGGCGGCGTTGATACCCTCATTCTCAAGAGGCTTGAACGCGCCGACCAGGCCCTCGAAGCTATCACGGATTTCCGCACCGGCATCGGCAGCGGCATCCGAGATGGAGCGCATATTGTCATTGCCCTGATCGGCGAAATTGTAGAGCGCCTGACTGAAACCACCGCCCTGATCGAACGCACCAAAGGTGACGGTCGCGAGGTTGGTCAGGGCCGTGAACGCATCGCCGAATGTCTTCGGCATCTGCTTGAACTCTTCGTCCAGCGCAGCGGTAAAGCGCGTGTCGGTGAATGCACGGAACAGCTTGTCGGCGGTCAGTTCGCCTTCGCTGGCCATCTTTTTCAGTGCGCCGACTGGGACATTCATGCTGTCTGCGAGCAGCTTCATCAGGCGAGGGCTGTTCTCCGCAAGGGAGCGGAACTCGTCGCCGTTCAGTTTGCCCGACGACAATGCCTGACCAAGCTGGAGGACGGTCGATGCCGTTTCGCCCGCGGTTGCACCGCTGATCTTGAGGGACTTGGTGACGGTTTCGGTCGCGCGGGCAATCTGCTGCTGGGAAGCGTCCAGACCCTTACCGCTGGTCATCAGCTTGCCGTAAAGCGTAGCGGTCGAGGTAAGCTCACTACGAGTGGAAGCGGCGATCCTGCGAACGTCTTCCTGCGCCTGACCATAATCGGCAAAGCCACGGGTCGCGAGGCGCAGCTTCGCTTCCATGTTCGCGGAAGCGTCGGCCATTTCGATGAATTTGGCGGTGATGCCTGCGAGGATCGCGGCAGCGCCAGCGCCCTTGATACCGGCTAGGCTACGACTGAATGTCGTGATGCCGATGGTCGTCGAACCAAGCGCACCATTAAGGCGACGGCTGGAGTTTCCTACTCGATCAAGTGCCCGCTCAGCCTGTGAGCCACCACGTTGAGCGCCAGTTGCGTCGATAGTGATGCGGATGGTTGTGTCAGACATCGAATAAGCAGGCTCCGCGCTATTGGGGTCTGCTTATTTATCGGGGGTGCTAACTGGCCTTGGGCTTGTCGTCCTTGACTTCTGACAGGACTACAGCGTCCATTGCCCGAATGATTGCCCAGAGCATTTCAGCTTCGTGCAAAGTGAGCCGATACCTGTCAGCATATTTCATGGTGTCGTCCCAGCGCAGCTTACTGGCAGCAAAGCCGACATCGCGCATCGACCCGATGGCGAGGAAGGCGTTCCAGAAGAATTCGCAATGCTGGGGGAGGGTAGGCTGATGGGCCTGCGCTTCGGCCAATTCGATAACGGAAGAATGCTCGAAACGGCCTGCCTTGATGGCGGCGCTGGCCTCTTTCTCCAGTCGCTCCATGCGGGCGAAGTCAGGAGAAAGCTGCCAGCGAAGATACTCAGTTAGTTTTTTTTATCGTCCTCAAGGGCTTCTGTTTGGAAGTTGCTTTCTTCGGAACTGAACTCGTCCAACTCCTGAAAAATCCAGTAGGCGCGCTTGTCGGAGAGATATGCGACGAGGTTGGATGCGGTATGCTTCCAAGCGCCGTCACCCTTCACAGGGATGCCAGCACTCTTAGTGACATAGTTCTCCACGAACATGCGGATAACGACACCACGGCGCAGCATCACGTCATCTTCTGTCTGGGGATTGTCGATGCGATCCCTCTCGCGCTTGCTCAGCTTTGCAGTGGCGCGCTTCCATTCCAGCAGCCACTTGGGCGAGTTTACGAACTGATGCTTGACGTGGAAAACGCCATAGCACTTGCCGTCCTTGATCACTTCAATCTCGCGGACTTCATCGTCAGCCACGCTGGGGAGGTCAAAATCAAATTCCATGTAACACCTCAGGTTTTTTACCATGCAGCGTTCTGCTGCCCAGTATTTATCCTGAGGCTCAGTCATGGGTTGGGGCGGTGGAACCTGATAACCACCGCCCCGCAGAAGCTGTTCTGGCCTATTAGGCGACAGGCAGCTTCTGGATCATGATGTCGGTGCCCGACACGGCATCGCCCAGCGGCGAGAAGGTCACGCTGACCATCTGGTTCGCGCCATCTTCGCTATCCTCAGGGAAGCTAGGCTGTGCGGCTGGAATGATGAACCTGTAGCCAGCGCCGTTGAATTCCACGTCGAACGAGATGCTGACGGCTGGGTTTTCAATGCCGTTCTGGATCAGGTTTTCAGGCCCGAAGTCCTTGCGATAGAGCAGGGCGACCAGTTCGATGGTCTTACCGGCAGTGCCGATGCCGCGCGCAAATGCCGAACCCAGCTTGCCCTGTGTCGCACGATCTTGGGTTACGGTCAGGTTCAGGGTCGAATAATCGACCTCGCCGAGACCGCCGATGGCGATGTTCTTCACGTCAGGACCAGCGAACTTCGGCGCAGTGCTGGCATCCGCATAGGTCGCACCGGCAATGGCGTTGTTCGATGGGGTAGCGCGGCCACGACCAAGAACCGTGAAGTCGGCAGTCACGATGCCTCCGAACTCAGCGGTCAGGGCCAGTTCCGAAACCTGACAGCCAAAATAGCGGGTGAACATATTGGTGGTGCCGTCGATCCACTTGCGCTCGACGGTCAGGTCAGTCTCTTTCGTGCCTGCCTTGAGCAAGCCGTCCTGATCGAACTCGCCGGAAAAGGCGCTCTCCAGCAGGAAGTCAGTCGCCGCGTCGTCGGCAGTGAATTCCGTGTTCAGAGTGCCTTCAACGCGGGGATTGACGAGGCGCTGACCGGCATTGGTGCGGCCCTTGCGTCGAGTGGCGCTGACGATTGGATCAGCGGTAGCGTTCAGGTTGGAACCAACAA
>NZ_DJDV01000027.1:0-6568 GCF_002431195.1 Sphingobium sp. UBA5915
CTGGCTCGACTGGGCCTACGCCCAGACCAAGGCTGCCGCTTAATCTTTCTGCGTCACCCCGGCCCTGAGCCGGGGTCCCGCTGCCTTCAGACCATCACGTCGGCTAAGTCCCGCCACAGCAAATTACCGCGCTCCATCGGTGGCTTTTCCCATGGATTGCATGTCTTGCACCGTCGCCAGCCGCGACGAATTGCAGACCTGCCGACGAGACGTTAGCGTCTTTGCATGGCCCCACCTTTTCAGACCGTGTTCGATCTCACTGGCCAACCAGAAGTGATCCGACCTGCATATTGGTTCATGGCCATTTTTGCGACTGCCGGCATCGGTCTTGTTTGCCTCTCTTGGTTCGCAATCAAAAAACGCTGGCGCTGCCGTCGCTCGCTGCCAATTTTCACTGCCGCATGGATCGGCGGCTGTGGATATGGCTTCGCGACAGATATTCGCAACGTCGCTGATATTCGCGCGGCGGTTGAATCAGGAAATATTGAAAAAACAGAAGGTTGCTTAAGCTATTTTCGCCCCGGTTCCCCCACGGGAACGAAAACTACGGCGGGAAACGAAGAGTGGGCGGTGAACGGCCTCGTCTTTAGCTATGGGGCGGGAGAAGTGCGACCGGGCTTCCATCGCGTATCAACGGGCGCGGGTCCGATCCGCGCGAACACTCGCGTGCGCGTCTCCTTTGTTGAAAGCCCCGCATTTGGGCGACGGGAGATTGTGAAACTCGAAGTCGCCTCACATGCATGTCCTATGGCCCGCAGTGTTGAGATGTTCAAACAACCATAAGAAATCCCCTCACATCCCCCTGACCCTTGCCTCCCCCATCTTCCCCAGCATCAACTCGCTCATCGCCCATACCAGCGCGTCGGCGCGATCGGGCGATCGCCCCGGCCCGACATAGCCGCCCCCCGCCAGCAATCCGCACATCTCATCCTCCAGCTCCGGGAAGGCCCCGCGATGCGCCACCCGGCCCGCTTCATACAGTGCCGCCACCGGCTCCGCGCGCGCCGCCTTCCCGCGGCTCGCATGGACCAGTTTCACCGGCAGCCTCTGTTCCGCCGCGCGCAGCACGCTTTCCACCATCGCGCCGCCATTATTCGCCTCGGCCACCACCCGGTCCGCGCCATGCACCATCGCGGCGGCCGCGACCGCGCGCGCCCAGCCTTCGGGCCGCACGCCGGCGACACTCGCGTCGGCGATCACATAGGCGCGCCCGTCTCCGCCCATGCCCGCCACCACGATGCCGCAGGCGTCGCCGCCCACGCTCGCGGGCGGATCGACCGCCACCACCACGCGCGTCAGCGCGCCCGGCACATGCACGACGCGGCATTGCTCTATCAGCGCCCGCGTCCACAGCGCGCCCTCCACCTCCTCGATCAGCTCGCCGTCCAGCTCCTGCCGCCCCAGCCGCGTGCCGCCATAGCCCGCCGTCATCGCCGCGACGAAGCCGGGCGCCAGATTGGCTTCATTGTCCGCCGTCCGCCCCCGCGTCACCACCACGTCATCGCCGTCCCGCGCCATCAGCGCCCGCACCAGCGGCACTGGCCTTGGCGTCGTCGTCGCCAGCACGCGCGGGTCGCGCCCCAGCCGCATCCCCATCATCAAATTATGCCAGGCCGCCTCGCCCCCCGCCCATTTGGCGATTTCGTCGGCCCAGCCATGGCTGAATTGCGGCCCGCGCAGCCCTTCAGGATCGGCCGCGCCGAACAGCATCGCCACCGCGCCATTGGGCCAGGTCAGCCGCCGCAGCGCCGGGGCATAGGCCGGCCGCGCCCAGTGCGGCGCGATGGCCAGCAGCCCGCTCTCTCCCTCCACCATCACGGATCGCGCCTCGCCCAGGCTCGCGCCAACCAGCGCGATCCGCGCCGCCGGGTCTGCCTCCGCAATACCACGCACCCATTCCGCCCCGGCCCGCGTCTTGCCGAATCCGCGCCCCGCCATCATCAGCCAGATGCGCCAGTCGCCCGCCGGCGCGCGCTGCCCCGGCCGCGCCAGAAAATCCCAGTCCGCCGCGATCCGCTCCGCCGCGCCTTGCGTCAGCAGTTTCAGCATCGCCCCCTGCTGCGCCGCATCGGCGCGCGCCAGCCACTCCCGGTCCGAAAGCTGCATCGCGCCCCTCCATCCTGCACGCCACCGCGCTGCAACAAAATCTTACAGAAACGAGCGGGAACGCTCAGGCAAAATCGCCATTCTGATCTACGCATCCGCAGCAGAAAGGACAGATATGGAATCCCCTTCCCGTGAAAGCTCCGGCCAGCGATCGACCCAGCGACCGACACTGTTCGCGATCCTTGGCATCGCCGCCATCGTCGGCGGCGGCATGATCGCTGCCAGCGCGCTCACTCACCGCCCGGCCACGGTCAAGCCCGCCACCGGCACGGCGAACGCCATGGCGCTGGCGGGCGCGAAACCCGTCAGGGACTGATCGCAGCTCGGCCGCCTCGCTCGGGGCGGCCGCTA
Source organism: Sphingobium sp. UBA5915 (assembly GCF_002431195.1). Classification (NCBI taxonomy): domain Bacteria; kingdom Pseudomonadati; phylum Pseudomonadota; class Alphaproteobacteria; order Sphingomonadales; family Sphingobiaceae; genus Sphingobium; species Sphingobium sp. UBA5915. The sequence continues at coordinate 2,458 of NZ_DJDV01000027.1, forward strand.
TCCCGTGCTTATTTCCGCGGCGCCATCCCGCCGAACGTTACCAGGCTCTCGGCTCCGTCCCTGGCGACCGCCGCCACGCCGATGAAATGATCGTCGACGACGACATCCTTCAACAGCGTTTCGGTCGCGCCCGTCACGACGCGGCTGTCGGCCCAATCCTGCGCGTCCGCGCGCCGCCAATAAACCTTATAGGCCGCAGCGCCCGGCACCGCGTCCCAGAACACCCGCGTATCCATGGAAAGCGCCCCGTCCAGCGAGACGCTCGCGGGCGCGGCCGGCGCATCAGCCAGTTCGCGCAAAGCCGCGACATTGAGCGCCGTCACCTTCGCCAGATAGGGAAAGTCCATCGCGTTCACCGTATCGCCATAGACGCGGCCATTTTCGGTCCGCAAATCCTGATGCTGCCGGTCGTAATTTTCGATCCCCACCGAAAAGCGCACCGCGGGAAAGCCCAGTTCCAGGAAGGGCGAATGGTCGCCGCCGCGCCCGAACCGGTCCAGCCGCCGCACCGCGAACACATCCAGCCCGACCTGCGGATTGGCCTCGGCAATGCCGTCGATCTTCTTGGCGAGCGCGCGCGAAGGCCCGTCATCCTCCCCGCCGATCGCCCGTCGGGTCCGCGCCGCTTTTTCATCCTCGGCAAAGCGGATGCCTTCGGAAAACACCCGCACCCGGTCGGCGACGATCTGGCCATTCTGGCCCAACGTGTTGCCAACGATATCGTTGTTCAGCATCGCGCGCACCTGCCAGCCGCGCGCCTTGGCCGTGGCCGCCAGCAGCTTGCCGCCCCACAGCCCCTGCTCCTCGCCCGACAGCAGCGCATAGACGATCGTCCCGTCAAATTTTTCGCCCGCCAGCACCCGCGCCGCCTCGATCACCAAAGCCGTGCCCGACGCATTGTCATTCGCGCCCGGCGCATCGCTGGTGGCATCCATCACGTCGCTCACCCGGCTGTCGATATGCCCGGCGACGATCACCACTTGGTTGGGGTCCCCCGTCCCTTTCTGAATCGCCAGCACGTCCACCACCTCGACCCCATTCGGCGCGCGCGGCCCGGTGAAGCGATCCGCGATCGTCTCGACGGTCAGGCACCCGCCACAGCCCTTGGCAATCTTCTCGAACTCCGCCGCGCCCCAGCGCCGCGCCGCGCCGATCCCGCGCTTGGGATCGGTCGCCGAAGACAGCGTATGGCGCGTGCCGAAACGCACCAGCTTCTCGACCGTCGCCTTCAACCGCGCCGGATCGGGCGCACGCGTCTGCGCGCTGGCGGACGTCGAGAGGGCGGAAGCGGCGGCAAGCAGGATCAATTTTTTCATGGGGCCAAACCTTATCGGCTATTTGACGACTGTAAAGCCACCCCGGCGCATGTCCGGGATACCGACCCATGTCCGCGCGTGTTTCACGCTGGCTACAAACCGGACATTCCCCCGCAGCATTGCCGCCCTGGTCATGCCCCTGTCAGCGGCACCACGCAGCCCCCCTCTGCGCCGCTGATCCTCCCTGAACCTCGACCCCCGGCGCCAAGCCGGGGGTTCTTTTTAGGCCGGGCGAGCCGACTGACATTCCCACGAAAGCGGGAATCCCCCTCTCCATCTGATCTGCGACAGCGATTGCGGACGTCATGCTCCTACCAAAAGCGACGGCAAAATCCTCCCCTGCAAGGGGAGGGGGACCACGAAGTGGTGGAGGGGTATCACCCTACCGAAAGCGCGACACCCCTCCGTCTGGCCTACAGGCAGCCATCTCTCTTACTAGGGAGGACTGTCCGCAAACGACCATTTGTTGCCGCTCCGGGACCAATATACGATTTCTGCTAGCGGACGTTCAGTAATGTCTGCCGCCGTGCCGCTCGGCTAGAACCCAGTAGCAAAGCCCTGTCATAGCACCGAGCGCTGACCACAAGGCGAACACGAACAATACGTTCGCCGTAGAGGCCGGATGCTTCGCCGTTGCCCAAGCCAGATATAGAGCGGCTGGGATGGCGGTCATAAGCAATCCGCCAATTCCAAATTGCATCACAGAGCGCCGATTTGTCCTTAACAGATAGGCACAGATTGCCAGCCCGAAGACAATTTGGGCTCCATACAACAGCAGCAAATAGAAGATTGCTAGAGACACTGGGCGAGGAAAGCCGCCGCTTGCCCACGACACTAAAGCACCAACTATCGCCGCTGCCATCGGAGCCAGAAAAAATGCACCTAACTTCATTATGTCGGCCCCCATCTCTGAAGCCGGTGTGGCAGGATCAATCCCAAAATTCCATCTGAAACCGGCCCGATGGCTGCCGACCTTTTTTGCCGTTCGAAGACACCCTACAGTTTCCTGATTGCGGACGTTCGTTGAGCGAGGCAGCATGTCGCGATGACCATCACCCCAACCACCCTCGCTCAGCTTCACCTGCCTGACATTGATGCGGTTATCTTCTACAAGCGGGATGAGATTTTCACTGACCTGATCTGCTGCGACGTGGAAATTGCCGGTCGCGCATGGACGTTCCATGAGGAAGTGGAGGGATGGGAGAACCTAATCGCACATTTATCAGCACTGCCCGGCTTCCGGGCTGATTGGTATGAAGCCGTCGTCAAACCTCCCTTCGCGGCGAGCGAGACAGTTGCGTTCGATCGACGCTGATCGACCATTCCTGGTCACTCCGTCAGAAGATTCTCATCTCTTAAACCGGCCGCTCATGCCGATGACAAGGTGAAGGCTGAATGACCAAATCTGATGGAAAGCTGTCGTTCGCCTGCTAACATACCCACATGGAAGACGCAGTTAGGTCATGGCAGCAAGAAGGACGCATTAGTCTTTGGCGCTACCGCAAGGCTCCCAAGATGTATCACGGTTGGCACTTCACAGCAGATCAAGAAGGCTGCGCAAGCCTAATCGAACTGTTTAGCATTCTGTCGAGTGCGACTAGCCCTGCCCATCGAACTATCTCGCTAACTGATCCCTGCGAGGTGGAAGCAGATCGCATTTTCGGTAATCACGAATTCCGGCTCGATGTTCCTGCCAAACTCCGCCTTGCCAACGACCTTGATAGATGCGGCTCCATTGAACTTGCCGCTGATGCTTGTGTCATGCCGCTCAGATTAGAAGACATAACCAATTTCTCAGATGCGGTGAGGGATATATCTGTTGATCACGCTGATTTCGGCGTGAGCTTTGGAAGCAACGACACCATCATCAAGTTCTGGTGGTGGCCGAAGAAACGCTAGGGGCTGAATGTCCGCAAAGGGAGATTCTTGCCGGACGATTTTACTGCGCAAAGGTCAGCAATCGCCGGTCATATGCCCAAAAGCCGACAGTCGCCTTCCCACCCTAATTGGTATCTCTGCTGGCGGTAAGTCGATGGATCACCTCCCACGATAGCGCGGTTCCCATCATCCCGAAAGCCGCCGCTGTCTGTCCCTCCCAAAACAAGTATGCTGTGAAAGCGGTGGTGAAAACCCAAAGGGCAATTATCCAAGGTTTGGACATTGCTTATCTTTGCACCGGGGATGGCAGGTTTCAACATCTATCGGCTCAACAGCCGACAGTCCGCAAACCACCCCTTTTCGTCATTCCCGCGAACGCGGGAACCCATCTTTCGACTATAGCCCAGGTGCCGCGCCGGAAGACGGAACCCCGCCTTCGCAGGGATGACGATAGGAAACACACGGTCCACAAACTACCACATCCCGTCCTCCCCACGCTCCTAAGGACGGCCGCAGGCCAACGACAACTTACCTCCTGCCGCCCTTCCGTTACCGCCCCCTCACGCCGCCACCGGCCGCGCCGTAACCTTGCGCACCAGTGCCGCCATCGGCGACAGGATCATGTGGCGGTGCCAGTAGAGCGAAATCTGGTCCGGCCGGATGCAGATCTGACGCCGCGCAGCCATATGCCCCAGCGTCGTCGCCAGTTCGTCCGCGTCCACGCCCTCCAGCATCAACTGCCGTATCGGCCCTGCGCCAAGCTGTTGTAAAATCCGGCTTTCCAATGTCATGGCGGTCGAATGCCGCAACGGCCGGGTCCGTTCCGGTGAAAAAAGGGTTAACGCACCGCCCATCCCGTGCGCGGCCCGCCTCGTCGGCCCCGTCACAAACCCATGGCGCGCCCGCGTCATTCGCCC
>NZ_DJDV01000116.1:0-21760 GCF_002431195.1 Sphingobium sp. UBA5915
TCTGGCAGTCATGGGGTCTAAGCCTTTTGGGGCACGGTAGCGCCGATCTTTTGGCGCAGCGGCCGTAGCGTGCCGGTCGTTAAGTCATGATCCGTCCAAAGGTAATCGCCGGTCAGATTGATGTGTTGCCAGCCCAGCGGTGACAGATGTTGGAGAAATTCGGCCGGGATTTCCTTTCCTTGCTGCTCCATATGGCGAAGCACCGCCTCGAGGTAGGTCGTGTTCCAGAGGACAATGGCTCCAGCCACCAGATTGAGCGCGGACGCTTGGTGTCCTTGAGCCTGTAGCCCATGGTCGCGTATCCGGCCGGTGCGGTGAAAGAAGATCGCGCGCTTGAGGGCGTTCTGCGCCTCGCCCTTGTTCAGTTCGCGCGTAGCACGGCGCCGTTCTTCCGGCTTTTCGATCCAGTCTAGGGTGAAAAGCGTCCGTTCAACCCGGCCTATCTCGCGTAGCGCCAGCGCCAGGCCGTTGGCGCGCGGATATGAACCAAGGCGCTCGAGCATGGTGGAGGCACTCGTGACTCCGGTCGAGGGCATAGCGTGGAAAGTACGCTAAACAACGCTAAGGGAGAACGAACGGCGAACGATAGGTGCGAACGAGCGTGCCGCTTAATCAGGTGGGCCGTTCAATCCCCATCCTACGCATTTCGCGATAGATGGTCGATCGGCCGATGCCGAGTTGCCGCGCCGCTTCTGTCGGAGAGATGCGGGCTTCAACCAGTTTGATGGCGGCATTCACTTTGGACATGTCGAGCGGTTGACGGCCAGGCTGCTTGCCCTTGGCGCGTGCTGCCGCGATGCCGTCCCGGGTCCGCTCGGAGATCAGCCGCCGCTCAAAGTGGGCGATCGCCCCGAACACATGGAAGATGAGTTCGCCGGCCGCCGATGATGTGTCGATCTTTTCCTCAAGGCTTAGGAGCGCAATGCCCTGGCCGCGCAGCGTCTCAACCGTGGCAAGCAATTCGGCCAACGAGCGCCCGAGCCGATCGAGGCGGACCACCGCCAGGGTATCACCCTTACGGGCATAGGCGATCAGCTCGGCCAGACCGGGGCGCTCCATGCTTTTGCCCGACATGACGTCGGTGAACACCTTGATAGCACCGGCCTCCTCCAGACGCATGGTCTGACCCGCTACGTCCTGATCGCCGGTACTCACGCGGGCATAGCCCAGAATATCGCCCATGCCGTGCGTCTCCCAAACGGTCGTTCTGTGGACGCTATGGAGGGCAGCCGCTGCGCCCCACCCATATCCGTCCACATACTATGTCTCTTTACTCCTCGCTGTCCATAGGCCCAGATGACCTTTTGTGGACAGGAAACGGCATGACGAAGCGCAAGCATCAACTCCTGACCGAGAGCGAACGCGATCAGATACTCGCCATCCCGACCGATCGCGACCATTTGGCCCGGCTCTATACCTTCGAGCCTTCCGATATCGAGATCATCGGCGCGCGACGGGAGCGACGGAACCAGTTGGGCGTGGCGCTGCAACTCGCGCTCCTGCGGCACCCGGGCATCACGCTTGCGCAGTTGATACAGGACAGGGGAGCAATACCCCATGATCTCGCCGCTTTCGTCGCGGAGCAACTTGGTCTGCACGTAACCGAGCTGGCCAACTATGCGGCGCGGGATCAGACAATGACGGATCATGCCCGTGAGCTGGCGGCGCGTTTGGGGCTTCGGGGGCCAACCCGCGCCGATATTCCCTTCATGGTCGAGGCGGCCGCGAGAACGGCATGGGCGACCGACAAGGGGATGACGATTGCGATGGGCGTGGTCACCGCCCTGCGCGAGGCCCGAATTTTGCTGCCGTCCATCTCCACCATCGAACGCGCCAGCAGCGCGGGACGTGCCCGCGCGCGCAAGCAGGCCGCCCACGCCCTGATCGCCGATCTCAGCGCCGAACAGGTCCAGGCCCTCGATCAGCTCTTCGACGCCGCCGGCGGCATGAGCCATCTCGCCTTGCTTAAGACCATCCCCGTCGCGGCCAAGCCCGATCACGTCCGCCAGATCCTCGACCGTCTGAGGCAGGTGCGGAAGATCGGCATTTCCCCCGACGTCGCGGGCCGCATCCACGCGGACCGATTTCGGCAATATGTCAGGGAAGGCCGTGCGTCGCCTGCCTATATGATCGAGCGCTATATTCCCTCCCGGCGACGCGCCACGCTCGTTGCCTTCCTGCTCGATCTTGAAGAACGGCTGACGGACAGCGCCCTGGAGATGGCGGACAAGCTGATCGGCAGCATCTTCACCCGCGCGAAGAACGCTTGAGATTTTGCGCGACACACGCGTCGGAATTTCTCTCGACGAACTGCAAAGACTACGGCGTATCGCGAGCCCTAAAGATGCCCGTCTCCTTTCGCTTGTTTTGGGGCGAGTAAGGCAGCACTACGCGCGCAAATCGACAGCGGCAGATCGCACTGACGACGCGCTTGTCCGCACCATAGATTTGGCCATGAGCAAGTTTTCCGGCAATGGCGTAGGCGAAAAGAGGCTCGCCACACTCGCATTGACGAGCTTGCGTCGCAATGTCGTCTCCTGATTTCAGCGAAAACACGGAACTGGAATGCAAAGGAGCGCTTGGCCTGTTCGTTCTGGCAGTCGGCGCGATTATGCTCCGCCGCCGTCGCCGGGCAATCGGTTGATCGGGAAGGAGCCCATCAGTGCAATTCGACCATGCATATCGATGGGGTCTGAAGGCCGCACAGGCCGGCTTGCCGCGTCACGCCAATCCCTACCGTGCCTCCCATGTTCGGGCAGCATGGGAGATTGGTTATGCAAGCCACGCAAGTGGCGGTCTCGAGCGATACCGCCACCGATAAATCCAGGAAACTTGGAGCCTGATGCCCGTAAACATCTGGGTGTAAAGAACGTCATGTGGCAAGCGGCCAAATCCCCTTCCCGCCTTCTCCATAAATCGGGGCGAGTTCCACCGTGTTGCGACCTGCGGCCTTGGCCCGATAGAGTGCCTCATCCGCGGCCTTGATCAGGAATTTCTGATCGGGATGGCCGGAATGCAGGGCAATGCCGAACGACGCGGTGACACTGAGGCCGCCCGAGCTTCCCGTTTCGAAAATATGGCCCTCCATATCTGCCCGAATGCGCTCCGCTATGTTGGCCGCAGCCTCGATGCCTGTCTCGACTAGGACGATCAGGAACTCCTCGCCCCCGTACCGGAAAACGAAGTCCGTCGCCCGGACATTCCCGACGATCACTTGTGCCACCTGCCGGAGGACTTCATCACCGACCTGATGGCCGTGCCGATCATTGATCGCCTTGAAGTGGTCGATATCGACCAGCATGACGCTGAGCGCTGTCCCGTTCTCCTTCGCGAATGTGACCTCGCGGCCAAGTATGGCAGGCAGGAAACGGCGGTTAAGGGCACGGGTCAGCGGATCGCGTCCTCCTTCCATGGTGCTTAATGTCTGGAAGAGATCAGCGACCAGGAAGGAAATTTCGTCAACTGCGGCGCGCAAATCCGCCAAGGCGGATGAGCCATCCTGACGCTTACGGGGAGCATCCAGCTCTGGCAGGAGCATCTCATCGATGCGCTCGACAAGTCGGACCACAGTGCTGAACTGCGCCGATTGCTCAAACATGAACTGTGCCCGATGCCGAAGCCAAAGTCCGAAGGCGGAATCGCCCAAGCGGAGCAACCCGCCACCAGGGCCAGCTTGCAGAAGCGCGAACAGTGTGTTCTGGCTCCACTCCATCAGGCTGGCGCGCTGCGTCTCTTTGTCGACTGCAGCGTCCTGATCCAGAGAGAAGAGCCGATAGGCTTCATCTAGTCTCGCTCTTGCCGTGGTGTCCTTTACATAGGACTGGCTGATGAGCATGACGGCCGTGTCCATTCGCGCATCAGCAAGTTGAAGCGCGCGAATGCCTACCAACGGATCGACTGCCTGACCCTGCAGCAATTCAGCGAGCCGTGTCTTGATCACCAGCGCGCCTGTCATTACGAGATGGACCGGAATCTTGATGCGAGCGTGGACTTCGCCAATGATCTTCTGGCGGGCCTGCTTTTCGGGGGAGTCGCGAATGTCCTGTCCGGAAAACAACTGCGTGAGCCACTCAATGAGGGAAGAGCTGAGCCTCTCCTGCACCACAGCGTGGTTCAGGAACTGGGCAGCCTCCTGGTCACGAAGCAGCGTATCGTAGAACAAAGCGACGAGTTCACGGCCATGTTCGGCAGCCATCTCCGCGAGAAGTTTGAGCGGCGCATGGGAGTGCCGGCTATGGGCGGGCAGCTTCGCCGACCCTTTGATCCGCTCTTCGTCCGTAAACATCAATGTGATCCCTTCCGCGCCCCTTTAAGGGCGATGCCTTACCCAGTCGACGTCCAATAGAATTGAGAGAATGCGCAGAACGTCAATCATGAGAAGGGCGCCCGGCAATTCTCGTCGTCATCGACCGAACTGCAGTATTTCGTGGCGATCGCTAGAGCACATACCCGCCATCGATCGTCAGACTGGCACCCGTCATGTAACCAGCCGCCGGGCTAATCAGATAGGAAACGAGCGACGCGACCTCCTCCGCTTTGCCGACCCGCCCAAGTGGAATGAGGTCGCGCAGGCGCGGAACCATCGCAGCCGTCAGATCGGTTTCGATCGGTCCCGGCTGGATGTTGTTGACCGTGATACGCCGGGGCGCGAGGTCGAGAGCGACGCCCTTGACCATGGTCGCGACGGCGGCCTTGGTCATGGCATAGACGCTGCTGCCCTGCGAGCCAGTTCGAATAGCGGTGTTGCTGCCGATCGTGATCACGCGCCCGCCATCGCGCATGCGCGCGGTCGAAGCCTGGATGGCGAGGAAGACGCCGCGCACGTTGACGTCGAGCATCAGGTCGAGATCCTCGAGCGTGAACGCCTCGATTGTCGCGCGGCGAAGGACGCCGGCATTGACAACCACGACGTCGAGCATGCCCAACCGATCGACCGCATGCGCCACTGATGCGGTGATAGCATCGGCATCGGCGCTATCAGCCTGAATCGCGATGGCGCTGCGTCCCAGGCCGTTGATCGCTTGGACAACCTCAGCGGCGCGATCAGGTTGCGAGACATAGGTCAGCGCCAGATCGAAACCATCTCCGGCGAGCCGGTTTGCGATGGCGGCGCCAATGCCACGCGATCCCCCGAACACCATGGCGACCCGAGCGCTCACGGGATCAGCACCAACTTTCCGGTGGTCCTGCGGCTCTCCATATCCGCGTGGGCCTTCGCCGCATCCGCAAGGGCATATTCGCCGCCGATCCGGACCTTGAGCCTGCCGTCCGCGACCCACTGGAAGAGCTGCGCGGCATGCTTGCGAAGCAGTTCCGGGGTATGGATATGGTCGAAGAAGACGGCGTAGCCGATCTTGATGCTCCTGGGCAGGCTCATGATATCGAGTGGCCCTGGCCCACCCAGCACCGGGCCATACCAGCAGAAGGTGCCCGACCGGCGCAGGACGTCGAGTGAACCCTGAAACGTTGTCGGTCCCGATCCATCATAGACGACATGGACGCCCTCTCCATCGGTCAGGCGCAGGGCCTCTTCGGCAAATCGCCCTTCCGTATCGACAATGACGTGGTCGGCGCCCGCCTCCCGGGCGGTGGCGACCTTTTCTTCAGATGAGACCCGACCGATCACCTGGCCGCCGCGCAACTTGATGATCTGGGTCAGGAGCAGGCCAAGACCTCCTGCCGCAGCGTGAACGAAGGCGATATCACCGGGCAGGACCGGATAGAAGTCGGTCGCGAAATGGCTGGCGGTCAGCCCCTGCATCATGATCGAGGCCGCCGTTCGATCGTCGACCGCATCGGGAACCGGCACCAGCGTCGTTGCCGGGATCGCGACCCGCTCAGCATAACTGCCGGGCGCATAGACCCAGGCGACACGCTGGCCGGGCTGAACAGCCTCGACGCCTTCGCCGACTGCCAGAACTCGACCGACGCCTTCGACGCCCAGGATCTAGGGATTGGGCATGTCAGTCCAGGCAATCCCCTGACGCACGCCGATATCCATGAAGTTGACCCCGGCAACCGCGATCTCGACCAGCGCCTCGCCCGGCCCGGCGACAGGCTCCGGTCGCTCGATCTGCTCCAGCACCTCGCGGCCACCGGTCGCGGTCATCACCACTGCTCGCATGTCTTTCTCCTATCTTGAATGATCGTTCAGTAATTGGTCAAAAAAGGGGTCAGCGCAGCGCGCGCATGACCATCTCCTGCAGGGCAGCCAGGGTTGATCGGTCGGCGCCGCCACGCCCGGCGACGCGGATCCCGGCGATATTGGCGATCAGGAATTGCGCGAGAGCCTCGGGATCGAGGCTGGCTGCAACATCGCCCTCACGCTGCGCGTCGCGCATGCGCGAGGCGATGGCCATGTGCAATGTCCTGCCCAGTGCTGCATGGATATCGACAAGGTCCGGCCGCGATGCGCCGAACTCGCAGGTCGAGCCGACGCCGAGACAGGGCGTGGCTGCTGTCTCCACGACGCGCCGCAGCATGGCCCCGATCCCGTCAATGGCGCGCGCGCCGCTGCGAAGCGCCTCGAAATGCGCCGCGCATTCGCCCATGCCGTAGCGCCGCACCGCCGCGCAATAGAGCTGCCACTTGTCGCCGAAGGCCGCGTAGAGGCTCTGCCGCCCAATGCCCATGGCGTCCACGAGCATCTGCGCCGAACTGCCCTCATATCCATGCTCGCTGAACACGGTGATCGCACCGTCCAGGGCAGCATCCGTGTCGAATTCCCGAGGTCTTGCCATAGGTCATGTATAGCGATTCGGGAACGATCGTTCAAGTATGGATACTCGGTTTCCGTGCGACACCCTCAGCGGGAAGCAGCGACCGTGGCGCCTCCCGAGACGGACGAGAGTCGGCTAGTTTCGCTGGGCTTGGGTTCGCCCGGTCGCCGCGAGGATGAACGGATAGCCCGATGACCTCGGCCGCTGCGTTACCTCTTCGAGCGAGGCGAAGCTCGGGGCGTGCGGGCTTCAGCTTCCGCAGCCTCTCCACTCTGTTCCATATTCTTGAGATCGCGCTCAATGCGGAGCCGCGAGGCGCTGCAGTTCGGTTATGAACTCGTCGCCCCGGCGGCCCGGTTGTGATGGGAGCGAGCACTGCGTGGTAAAGGTGTCTGATCGACGCCAGGCGTCGCGATCACTCACCAGCGGGACTGCCGTATTTTCAGAGGCGCTTCGCCCATCCTCTGCTGATCGTTCGATTTTTCGGCCGAACAGGCATTGTGCAAGTGCAACCCATAATATATGTTCAATTGAACATATCATGGAGTCTACATGCCGACAGAAGTCGCCATTCATCCTCTCCCGTCGCCCCGAGGCCGCAGGCAGAAGGATATGGTTGGTGGCAGACAGGAATTGCTGGCGGCTGCCATCTGCGCATTTTCGCATGACGGGTTCGAGCGCGCAGATCTGAGAGGAATCGCATCGGCCGCTGGCGTCAGTCAAAACCTCATCCGCGTGCATTTCGGAAGCAAAGCTCAACTCTGGAAAGCCTGCCTGGAAGCGATAACACAGAGCACGACCGGAATAATCGCGGAAATTTCCAAGATTGCCTCAGACGATAGCCGTTCGGTTCATGACCGACTTTGCGACGCGATTACGCGCATAATCTATTTTTATTCGGACCATCCCTATGTGAGGGATTTTGTCGTTCGGCACGCAGCGGATAGGTCTGAGCGGTCGACATTGGTTACGGAACAACTGATCCATCCTGCCTATGAAAGTTGTCGGACGCTTTACGAGGCCGGAATCGCTCAGGGCATAATCAGGGCCAGTCACCCTGCGCTCTTTTTCGCGTTGCTGAGCGCCGCTGCCAATCAACCCGCCAGCTTTCCTACTGTCCTGCGATCGCTTGCTCCCGAGATCCCTGAGGACGCCGCCCGAATTCTCATCGCAGAGACCATCGTCGAGACTTTGCTCCACGGCGAGCCATGCGCTCCGCCGCGGTGAACCTCAAAGGGGAGGTACTTAACCTTTCTGCAGGCTGCCGAGCGCCTGCGCAAAGAAACACAGCAGAGGGACTCGCCTGCTCGCAGGCATTGCCGCTCTGCCGCCGCAGGAGATTGAGCATGTCGATCGATGAACACCAAACCGACCCCCTCGACGGCCTCGCCGAGACGCTCGATCACGCAGCGGCTGCGATGGTGGCTCAGGCAACGCATGGCCTGTCTCCCGCAACGCTTGTTCAGGCATGGTCGGACTGGGCGCTCCATCTCGCCATCTCTCCGGGCAGGCAGTTGCAACTGGCTACCAAGCTGGGTCGCAAATATATGCGACTGGCTGATTATGCAGCCCGGCGCGCCGGCGATCCCGACACCCTTCCCGCAATCGAGCCGCTGCCCCAGGACCGCCGCTTCGACGACCCTGCCTGGCGGGAACAGCCCTATGATCTTCTCGTGCAGGCATTTCTGCTGACCCAGCAATGGTGGCACGCCGCCACGACGGGCATAAAGGGCGTGGACCGTCATCATGAAGACATGGTTGCGTTCGCGGCCCGCCAAATCCTCGACATCGTCGCGCCGACGAACATTATCGCGGCGAATCCCGTGCTCCAGAAGCGGATCGTCGAAACAGGCGGGCGCTGCCTCATCGACGGCATCGAGCATCTTTTCGAGGACATGAGCCGCCTTGCACGAGGGGAATCACCGGCGGGAGTTGAGGCGTTCCCGGTTGGCGAGACTGTTGCCGCGACGCCAGGAAAGGTCGTCTATCGCAACGAACTGATCGAACTGATCCAGTATGAACCGACGAGCGGGATGGTCCATCCGGAGCCGGTGCTGATCGTGCCCGCCTGGATCATGAAATATTATATTCTCGATCTTTCGCCGGACAATTCGCTGGTCCGCTGGCTGGTGGGCCAGGGTTACACGGTCTTCGCCATCTCCTGGCACAATCCGGGCAGCGCCGACCGCAACCTCGACATGGACGCCTATCGACGGCTGGGCGCGATGGCAGCGATCGATGCCATCCACGCGATCTGCGGCGACGCGCATATCCACGCGCTGGGTTATTGTCTCGGGGGCACATTGCTGTCCATCGCCGCAGCCGCAATGGCGCGCGATGGCGACGACAGGCTGGCGAGCGTCACCCTGCTCGCGGCCCAGACCGAGTTCAGCGAACCCGGAGAACTTGGCCTTTTCATCGATGAGTCCCAGCTCAATCTGCTCGAGAACATGATGTGGAGCCGGGGCTATCTCGACAGCAGCCAGATGGGCGGTGCGTTCGAGATTCTGCGTTCGAACGATCTCGTCTGGTCGCGGATCCTCACCGAATATCTGATGGGCGAGCGTGCGCCCATGAACGATCTCATGGCGTGGAACGCCGACGGCACGCGCATGCCTTATGCCATGCACAGCCAGTATCTGCGCCGTCTGTTTCTCGATGATGATCTGGCCGAAGGCAAATACAAGGTCGACGGCCGGGCTATTTCCCTGTCGGCGCTGCGCAAACCGATGTTCATCGTAGGAACCGAACGCGACCATGTCGCGCCGTGGAAGTCGGTCCACAAGATCCACATGCTCTCCCCGGCCTCCATCCGCTTCGTGCTGACAAGCGGCGGTCACAATGCCGGCATTGTATCGGAGCCGGGCCACAGGGGGCGTCGCTACAGCGTGCTCGATCGTGTGGAAGACGGCCCCGTGCTCGACGCGGAGGAATGGCTTACGCGCGCCGAGCCGCATGAGGGAAGCTGGTGGACCGCCTGGGGCGAATGGCTGGTCGACCATTCGAGCGAGCCCGTCCCGCCTCCCCCGATGGGATCGCCCGACAAGGGATATCCCGCGCTCTATCCGGCACCTGGCCACTATGTGAAGGAGCGTTGAGCGATGGCCGGTCCAGCGATGATCGAAAACCGCACCTTCGATGAAATCGAAGTTGGCGACACCGCATCGGTCACACGAACGCTCGAGCCGGAAGACATTCAGCTTTTCGCCCTGGTGTCTGGCGACGTCAATCCGGCTCACCTCGACGCGCAATATGCCGCGACCGACATGTTCCGCCACGTCATTGCCCACGGCATGTGGGGCGGCGGCCTCATCTCCGCCGTCCTCGGAACGCAACTACCCGGTCCTGGCACCATCTATCTGGACCAGTCGTTGCGCTTCCGCCGCCCCGTCGCACCGGGCGACACGATCACCGCCTCGGTCACCGTCGTCGAGAAGCGTGCGGAGAAGAAAATCCTGATCCTCGACTGCCGCTGCGCCAACCAGCATGGCGAGGATGTCATCACTGGCCAGGCCCAGGTGATCGCGCCCGGCGAAAAGGTGCTGCGCCCGCGCGCGGAGCTGCCGGACGTTCGCCTCAACGATCATGACAAATATCGCCGGCTGATGGAGCTTGCCGGTGGTAGCGATCCGGTCCCGACGGCGATCGTGCATCCTTGCAGCGAAGCCGCCATCACTGCGGCGCTCGATGCGGCGCAAGCCGGATTGATCGCCCCGATCCTCATCGGGCCCGATGCGAAGATCAAGGCCGCAGCCACTGCGGCCTCGCGCGCGATCGACGGTTTCCGGATCGTGCCGGTGGCGCACAGTCATGCCGCAGCGGCCAAGGCGGTGGAACTGGTGCGCACGGGCGAAGCGCAGCTCGTCATGAAGGGATCACTGCACACGGATGAACTGATGGGCGCGGTAGTCTCTTCCGCTACAGGCCTTCGCACCGAACGACGGATCAGCCATGCCTATGTCATGGACGTGCCTGGCCGGCCGACACCGCTCATCATTACCGATGCCGCTATCAACATCGCCCCCTCCCTCGAGGAAAAGGCCGACATCATCCGCAACGCCATCGATCTCGCGCATGTGATCGGCATGGAGGCGCCCAAAGTCGCGATCCTCGCTGCGGTCGAAACCGTCAACCCGGCAATGCCTTCGACGCTGGATGCGGCGGCGCTCTGCAAGATGGCGGATCGCGGGCAGATCAGCGGCGGCATTCTCGATGGACCCCTCGCCTTCGACAATGCGGTCAGCGAGGCCGCGGCCAGGGAAAAGGGTATCGTTTCCGAAGTTGCGGGCCATGCGGAAATTCTGGTCGTGCCCAACCTCGAAGCCGGGAACATGCTGGCCAAGCAGCTCACATTCCTGGGCGGCGCCGACGCGGCCGGTATCGTGCTTGGCGCGCGCGTGCCGATCATCCTGACGAGCCGTGCCGACAGCCTGCGCACGCGTCTCGCGTCCTGCGCAGTGGCGGTGCTGATGGCGCGCGCCGTGACGCCGGCAGCCCCTGGATTGCCCGGGGGCAAGAGTGCATGAAGGCGGTCGTCAGCCTCAATTCCGGCTCGTCGAGCATCAAATTCTCTCTCTTCGCCATGGAGCCGGGAGGCAGCCTCCAACTCGCGGCCGGCGGAAAGATCGAGAAAATCGGGATAGTGCCAGCGCTGAAGGCCCGAAGGACGGACGGTACGATCCTGCTCGATCGCACCTGGCCGGATGGCGCAGGCCTTACCCACGCCGACTTGCTGGCCGATCTTTTTTCCTGGGCGATGCAGCATCCACTTGAAGGCTATGAGATCGCCGCCATCGGACACCGCATCGTCCATGGCGGCACAGAATTTTCCGTCCCGCGGCGCATCGATTCTGAATTGATCGACAAGCTGGAAGCACTTTGTCCGCTGGCGCCCCTGCATCAGCCCCATAACCTGGCTGCCGTCCGGGCGATCACCAAGCTTGATCCCGACCTGCCTCAGGTCGCCTGCTTCGACACCGCTTTCCATCATGACAAGCCAGCCCTCGCCTCTCGTTTCGCAATCCCCCGTGCGCTTCACGACCAGGGCATCCGTCGCTACGGTTTTCACGGCCTTTCCTATGAATATATCGCCCGGCGCCTCGCCGCGATCGACCCGGCGCTGGCCTCGGGCAAGGTCATCGCCGCACATCTGGGCAATGGCGCGAGCCTTTGCGCCATGGCGGCGGGGCAAAGCGTCGACACGACCATGGGGTTCACCGCGCTCGACGGTTTGATGATGGGCTCCCGCTCGGGCAGTCTCGACCCCGGTGTCGTGCTGCATCTCATGACGCAGATGGGCATGGGCGCCAAGACGATAGAGGATATGCTTTACAGGCAATCGGGCCTTCTGGGCGTGTCGGGCATTTCCAGCGACATGCGCACGCTTGCCGCGAGCGACGCACCCGAAGCGAAAGAAGCGATTGATCTCTTCGCCTGGCGGGTAGCCCGTGACACCGGCGCCCTTGCCGCTTCGCTGGAGGGTGTGGACGGGATCATCTTTACTGCTGGCATCGGCGAAAATGACGCGGGCATGCGCAGTCTTATTGGTCGCCGGCTCCAATGGCTGGGCCTTGAGATCGATGATCGCGCCAATGCTGCAGGTGAGACGCTGATCAGCGCCCCCGAGAGCCGGATCAAGGCCCTCGTCATCCCCACCGACGAGGAACGCATGATCGCAATTCACACGCTCAGCCTGCTGCAGGAGACCGCCCAATGACACCGCTTGTAGATCTGACCGGCAAGCGCGGCCTCGTCATCGGGATCGCAAACGAACATAGCATCGCGGCAGGATGCGCGGAGGCATTTGCCCGGTGCGGCGCCCGGCTTGCCGCCACCTATCTCAACGAAAAGGCAAAGGACTGGGTCCAGCCTGTCGTCGACCAGCTCGGCGTCGAATGGACTGCGCCGTGCGATGTACGCATCCCCGGCGAACTCGAGGCGCTTTTCGGCCAGGTGCAAGAACGCTGGGGTGGCCTCGATTTCCTGCTGCACTCGATCGCCTTCGCGCCGAAGGAGGATCTCCACGGTCGGGTGGTCGACAGCAGTGCGCAAGGCTTCTCGACGGCGATGGACGTGTCCTGCCACAGTTTCCTTCGCATGGCGAAGCTCGCCGAACCGCTGATGGCAACGGGCGGATGCCTGCTTTGCGTGACCTTCTATGGTTCGGAGCGGGTGGTCGAACACTATAACCTGATGGGTCCCGTCAAGGCGGCCCTGGAAAGCGCAACGCGCTATGTCGCCGCGGAACTGGGCGCCAAAGCCATTCGGGCACACGCTATTTCACCAGGGCCGATTGCCACCCGCGCCGCAAGCGGAATCGACCGGTTCGACGAGTTGCTCGATCGGGCTGCCGCGCAGGTTCCCGCAGGAAAATTGGTTGACGTAAGCGACGTCGGCGCGCTGGCCGCCTTCCTCGTCAGCGATGCCGCGAAGCGGATCACCGGCACGATCATTCCGGTCGATAACGGGCAGCATCTTTTCGCGTGATCGTTCGGGCTGCCCCTCTTGCCCTCGCAGCCAGCGCCGTACTGGCGTCGCAGGCGCACGCGCAAGCTGCTCTGGAGTATGTCGTCCAGCGCGCAGGCAACCGCGATCAGAGCGGACATATCCTTGTCGATGTGCGCGTTCTCAATGCCGGGGCGGCCGCGCAGGAGGTTCGCCTTCCCGACGAGGTTGCGGCCGATCTGGTCAGCAACGGCACGTATCGAAAGGTCTGGCTGCAACGAGGCGAAAAACAGGCTGCGGTTCTGACGATCCGGGCCAATGGCTTTGCGGCGGCGCGCTACCGGATCGACTTTCAGGACGTCATGGACGGCGCGGCCTTGTCCATTCCCTCCTGGTCAACGCAGCAAATCCTCCTGACGATCGGCGTCGATCCTGAGGCCGACCGCTCTGCCCCGGTCGCCCTGACTGCCGCGCCCTCGCTCACGCCTCCGACCTCTCCGCAGATATCGCCAGACTCCGTCACACCATCGCCGACAGACCGAACCCGGGGCAATGCTTTCATCCCCAATCTCTCGGTCTACGAACCGATCTATGCGGTCTATGGCCCCGGCACCAACACCGACGCACGCATCCAGATCAGTTTCAAATATCAGCTGTTCGGAAGTCGAGCGCGGATGGACCGCTCTCCCTCGCTGATCGACGGCCTCTATTTCGCCTATACCCAGCGCATGTTCTGGGACGTGGCGGCGAAATCCTCGCCCTTCCGCAATATCGATTATCAACCCGAGCTCTTCTATCTCTCGCCTGCCCTGCCCGTGTCAGATAAGGCCACGATCAGCGGCCAGATCGGCCTTCGCCATGAGTCCAATGGACGCGATGGCGCAGCCTCGCGCAGCCTCAACATGCTCTATCTGGCCCCGATGGCCGGCTTCTCGCTCGGCGAGGACCGAAGGCTGACGATCGCGCCGCGGCTGTGGCTCTATCTCGGAAACCTTTCGGACAATCCTGACATTCGCCGATATCGCGGCAATAGCGGGCTTTTCATTGAGGCCAGCGAGGATGATGGGCTGCGCGTCTCGGCTTCTACCCGTCTCAACCTGGGTAGCGGCAAGGGAGCTCTGACCGCCGAGCTCTCCTACCCGTTCCGGCGTATCCTGGGCGGAGGCCCGGACTTCTATCTCTTCGGCCAGGGCTTCACCGGCTATGGCGAAAATCTGCTCGACTATAACAAGCACGTGACGCGCCTGCGGATCGGCGTGGCGCTCGTGCGATGAACGCTCAAGGAGGTATAGCGTGAAGCTGCGGGGCCCTATCGTCATTCCCATTCTGGCCGTCGTCCTCATCGCCCTGGCTTTCGGGCTGTGGTGGATGTTTGGACGCACCGACAAGCTCCCCGATACCATCGTGCGCGGCAACGGCCGTCTCGAGATGACGCGCACCGATATTGCCGCCAAATATCCTGGCCGCCTGATGTCGCTTGACGTCCATGAAGGTGATCTCGTCGGGGCGGGGCAGGTCATCGCCCGGCAGGATGATGTAGACCTCAAAACCCAACTCGCCGGAGCGCTTGCCAAGCGCGAACAGGCAGTATCCGCCCTCATGCGCGCGCAAGGGGAGCTCGCCGCGCGGGACAGTCAGGCTCAGCTCGCCCGCATCGACTGGGTCGAGACCGGCAAGCTGCGGGAGCGTGACATGGTCTCGAACGTCGAGCTGGAGCAGCGTCGCCTGGCCTTGGGTGCTGCGCAAGGTGGCGCCCAGGCGGCGGGCGGCGGTGTCGGCGAGGCACGCTCGGCCATTGCCCAGGCCGACGCCCTGATCGCGCAAACCAGAGCCGGCCTTGCCGACCTGCGGATCATCGCACCGACGCCCGGGCGCGTCGAATATCGGATCGTCGAGCCTGGAACCATGTTGCCACCGGGCGGCAAGATCGTGTCGCTGGTCAATGCCGAGGATGCCTGGCTCACCATCTTCCTGCCCGCTTCGGTCGCCGGCAAGATCAGGATCGGCGACGAGGCACGCATTCTTCCGCAGGGTTTTGGCGACGCCATTCCCGCGCGCGTCAGCTTCGTGGCGCCCGATGCGCAGTTCACGCCAAAATTCGTCGAGACGGCCAGCGAACGCGAGAACCTGTCCTACCGGGTGAAGCTGCAGATCGCGCCTGATCTCGCCCGTGGCCTGGACGGAAGGCTGAAAGCCGGCATGACGGCGGACGGGTTCGTGCGCACCGATACGCGCCAGCCCTGGCCCGACCTCACCAAGATCGACAAATGATCCCGCCCGCTCAGATCCTCCCCGAAGAGGCGATACGGATCGAAAGCCTTTCGCATCGATATGGCGGTATCATCGCCCTGAACGAGGTTTCGCTCTCCCTGCCCAAGGGGAAGACCACCGCGCTGGTCGGGCCCGATGGCGTAGGCAAGTCGACGCTGCTCGGCCTCATATCCGGCGTGAAAAAGCTGCAAACGGGACGTCTTTCGGTTCTCGGCTTCGATCTCACCGAGCGTCGCAAGCGGGAGGAGTTCCTTTCCCGCGTCGCCTATATGCCCCAGGGGCTTGGTCGCAATCTCTACCCGACGCTTTCCGTCCGCGAGAATATCGACTTCTTTGGTCGCCTCTTCGGACTGTCTGCAGTCGAGCGGGAAGCGCATATGCGGCGCTTGCTGGACGCGACGGGGCTTGCACCCTTTCCGGACCGGCCCGCCGGCAAACTTTCGGGCGGCATGAAGCAGAAGCTGGGCCTGTGTTGCTCGCTGGTGCACGATCCGGATCTGCTCATCCTCGACGAACCCACCACGGGGGTAGACCCTCTTTCACGACGGCAGTTCTGGGAACTGGTGGATGCGATGTGCGCGGAGCGGCCGGACATGACCGTGCTGGTCTCCACGGCTTACATGGAAGAGGCAGAGCGCTTTGGCCACCTCGTGGCGATGGACGATGGCAAGGTGATCGCGCAAGGGGATACGCGCGAGATCATGCGTGACGCGGGCGCGGATACGCTCGAAGCCGCCTATGTTCGCCTGCTTCCGCAAGACAAGCGGCCATCGGGCGACGCGCTGGTCGTGCCGGCCTGGCAGGACAAGGGCGAAGCGCCGGCAATCGAGGCGCATGATCTGACGCGGCGCTTTGGTGATTTCGTAGCGGTCGATCATGTGAGCTTTCGCATCGGACGCGGCGAGATATTCGGTTTTCTGGGCTCGAACGGCTGCGGCAAGACCACGACCATGAAGATGCTGACCGGCCTGCTCGATGCGACGGACGGAACGGCCAGCCTTTTCGGGCGGCCGATCGCCCCCGGAGACATGGAGACGCGCATGCGCGTGGGCTATATGTCGCAGGCCTTCTCGCTCTATGAAGAGCTTTCGGTTCGCCAGAACCTGGTCCTTCATGCGCGGCTCTATCGCGTGCCACGCCAGCAGGCAGGCGAACTGGTTTCGGCCGCGCTTGCCCAGTTCGAGCTCGAAGCCCATGCCGATGCCGTTCCCGCCGCTCTGCCGCTCGGCATACGGCAACGCCTGCAACTCGCCGCCGCCTGCCTCCATCGACCCGAGATCCTGATCCTGGACGAGCCCACGTCCGGCGTCGATCCGGCGGCGCGCGACATGTTCTGGCGCCATCTGATCCGCCTCTCGCGCGATGAAGGGGTAACGATCTTCGTCTCCACCCACTTCATGAACGAGGCGGAACGGTGCGACCGCATATCGCTGATGCATCGCGGGCGGGTTCTGACGGTCGGCGCGCCGACGGAACTCACACAGCGATATGATGCGCAGCGGCTCGAGGATGCTTTTATCGCTGTCCTCGAGAAGGATAATGACGAAGCGCCGACTGCTTCCGCCCATCTGCCGGTCGATGCTTCGGTCGCTTCGTCCACTCCTGCCGCCGGTGCGCGATCGACGGCTCCCGGCCGGCCGCGATTACCAACCGCTGCCGGCAGCTGGCCGGGCTTCGCCTGGGCCTTTGCCCGGCGCGAAGCGACCGAACTCATGCGCGATCGCATCCGGCTCGCCTTCGCGCTGATCGGCCCGATCATCCTGCTGTGCATTGCAGCCTACAGCATTTCCTTCGACGTCCAGAATATCCGCCTTGCCGTTCTCGATCATGACCGCAGTGCCGCCAGCCGTGACCTGCAACTTTATTTTGAAGGGTCACGCTATTTCCGGGTTGAGCCCGAACTTGCGAGCGACGCGGCCGCCGATCAGGCGCTGCGCGAGGCATCGACCAAGATGGTGCTGGACATACCCCCCGGCTTCGGACGCGATCTGACCGCAGGGCGGCGGCCCGCGGTCGACGTGCGGATCGACGGCGCGAGTCCTTTCCCCGCGTCGAACGCCCGCGCTTATGCCGAGGCTGTTCTCCTTCGCTACGCAATGGACCAGTTGCGGTCCGCGCAGCCCTTCGCTGTGCCTGATCTCTCGTCCACAATCGAACCGCGCTTCATCTACAATCAGGAGTTTCGCAGCATCTACGCCATGGCGCCGGGCGTCCTGATGCTCTGCATGATCCTCATTCCCGCGATGCTGACGGCCCTTGGGGTCGTGCGCGAAAAGGAAATCGGCTCGATCACCAATCTCTACGCTTCGCCGGCGAGCCTGGGCGCATTCCTGGTCGGCAAGCAGATGCCCTATGCCCTTCTTGCGATGATCAGTTTCGTGACGCTGATCCTGGTGACTGTCTTCATTTTGGGAGTACCGCTCAAGGGGTCCTTGCCGGCCCTTCTGATCGGCGGGTTCCTCTTCATTCTGTCTGTCACCGGGCTGGGGCTGATGATCTCGGCCTTTGTGCGCTCGCAGGTCGCCGCCATCTTCGCGACATCCCTCATCTGTCTTATTCCGTCGGTGAACTTCTCCGGGCTCCTTTACCCCGTTTCCACCCTGACAGGCCCGAGCCATATCATCGGGCTGACCTTCCCCTCCTCCTGGTTCCAGATCGTCAGTCTCGGCACATTCACCAAGGGTCTGGGCATGGCCAGTTTCGGCCAGGCCTATCTGGCCCTGATGGCGCTCGCATTCCTCTTCGTGGGCGGCGCACGCCTGATGCTGGGAAAGCAGGAGAAATGACGCGCTGGATTCTCAACGTTGCGCTTCTGAGCGGCAAGGAACTGCGCAGTGTCATGAAGGATGTGACGCTGATGGCGCTTATCCTCTTCGCTTTCACCGTGGCGATCCAGCTTGTTGCGAACGGGGTACGCGCAGAGGTCATGAACGCTTCGGTCGCGATCATGGACGAGGATCATTCCGAACTGTCGCGCCGGCTGCGCGATGCCATCCAGCAGCCCTATTTCAAACCACCCGAGGACATCGAGCGATCCGCGATCGGCCCTGCGATGAACAGCGGAAAATATATCTTCGTCATCGAAATCCCGCCCCGCTTCGAAGCCGATACGCTCGCGGGCCGGTCGCCTTCCGTCCAGATTCTCGTCGACGCGACCGCCATGACGCAGGCAGGTCTGGGCGCTGCCTATTTCCAGCAGATATTCGCGCAGGAAACGCTCGACTTCCTCCATGCCCGGGGCCTCCTGGAGGCGCTGCCGGTCCAGGTCGAAAGCCGGATGCATTTCAATCCCAACGCCCAGTCGGCCTGGTATACCTCGGTCATGCAGATCGTCACCAACGTGACGGTGCTCTCGATCATCCTCGTCGGCGCGGCGGTGATCCGTGAGCGTGAGCATGGCACGATCGAGCATCTGCTGGTGATGCCCGTGCGCGCCAGCGAGATCGCCTTCGCCAAGATCCTTGCCAACGGCCTCGTCATCCTGCTGGCCTCGATCGCGTCCCTCTGGTTCGTCGTTCATGGCGTTCTGGGCGTGCCGCTGACCGGATCTCTCCTGCTCTTCACTGCCGCGATGTTTCTCTACCTCTTCTCGGTCACCTCGCTCGGCATGTGGATGGCAACGCTCGCGCCATCCATGCCGCAGTTCGGGCTCTTCGCAGTGCCCGTCTACGCCATCGCTTATCTGCTCTCGGGAGCGGCAACGCCGCTCGAGAGCATGCCCTCGGCGATCCGGACGATTGCGCTATGTCTGCCGACCACCCAGTTCGTCAGCCTCTCCCAGGCGATCCTCTATCGCGGCGCGGGCGTGCGAACGATCCTGCCGGAACTCGCGATCATCTGCGGCTCGGGCGTGTTCTTCGTGGCGATGGCCGTCAGCCGCTTCCGTTCGATGCTCTCAAGGCAGGGCTAAAGGTCATGGATGACATCACCCAGGAAAATCAGAATGCATAGCCAATTGCTTCCTCCATCGCTCGCGCTGCTGCTCACCGCTTGCGCCAGCGTCCCGAACACGCCCGCGCACGCGCCACGCATCACTCCGCCCAATCGCCTGGATGCGGCGGCGGCGAACGACGCGGCAATAACCGGGACAGACCGCTGGTGGACGGCGTGGGGCGATCCCGCTCTTGATGCGCTGGTCGAGAAATCGCTCGAAGCAAACGCCGATATCCGCGCTGCAAAAGCCCATGTCGCCGCCGCGCGTGCGCTAGTCACTGTCGCGGAATCGGCGCTTTATCCTACCGTTGCCGCAAATGGCACAGCGTGGGCCAGTCAGAGCGATGCCGGGATCGATGACAAGTGGCAGGCCATGCTGCCGTCGCTGTCCGGAAACAGCGGCAGTGGATATCTGGTGGGTCTTGGAGCCACCTGGGAGGCTGACCTGTTCGGTGGACGCCATGCCGACGCCGAAATGGCGCGCGCGCTTTCCGAAAGCACCGCACGAACGGCCGATGGCGTCAGGCTCATGGTCGCCGCCGATGTCGTCGAAAATTATCAGCAGCTGCAGGGGCTGAGGCGGCGCCTCGATGTCCTCGATCGCAGCGAGGCTACGGCCAGTCGCCTTGTCGATTATGCGGCCGCCCGGCAGCGGACGGGCGCCGCGACAGCGGCCGATGTCACCCGCGCCCGCAATGGACTGGAGGCGCTGCGCGCCTCCCGCCCGGCCCTCACATCCCTCGTCGATGCGCGCAAGCGGCGACTGGCCGTGCTGGCGGGCGACGTCCCCGAACAGGCGCCGGATATGGTCGCCTCCGCCACTTTTGAGACGCCAGATGCGCCCACCGGGCAACTTCCTTCCGACATTCTTGATCGCCGGCCTGATGTCGCGGCGCGATCATGGCTGGTGAACGCGCGTGCGGCGCGCCTCAAGAGCCTGAAGGCCGATCTGCTTCCGCGCTTCGCCATCCATTTTCTGGGGCAGAACGGGCATATCGAACTGGGCGGCCTGCCGGGCTATGGCGGAACCGGAGGTCTGGTCGGCCTTTCCGCATCGATGCCGCTTTTCAATGCCGGAAGGTTGCAGGCCAGTGTCAAGGCGGGCGATGCCGAACTTGAGGCTGCTCTCGCCAATTATGACCAGGCCATGCTGTCGGCGCTCGAGGAAGTTGAATCCGCTTATGGTTTTCGGGCGGGGCTGGACGAACGCCTGGCCGGGCTTATCCGTACATCCGACATGGCCCGCCGACGCGCCGACCAGCTGGCGATATTGTACGATGCCGGACGCACGCAGTTGGGCGATGTGTTGCAGGCCCGATTGGATGCGCTCTCGGACGAGGACAAGATGGAACAGACCCGCATCGCACAAGGAACGGCAACCGTTCAGCTCTATCGTGCGCTGGGGGGCGGCTGGTAAGGTTGCGCCGGGCCGCTCGGCCAGCGTCGAGGTCTGCTTTTCCGCCTTTTGAGGGCCACGCAGATCGACGAACTCAGCTGACCGATCACGACAAAATGCAGGTCGCTGAGTGACGCTGCAGGATCAACCTCATGATGTGACTGGGAAAAATGCGGCCTCGTATCAATTTTCCAGTCATCAATTAGGTGCCAGGCACAGTGGAATAAAATCTAAAGGTCAACTGTGCTATTCCTGCTTTAGAGCTATGAGAGCGCGCATGCGCCGAACAGAATAGGTGAGCCATGAAGGAGTTTCTCGAACGTGCGGCGAAGGCAGGTGCATTGTCGTTTCGTGACTTGCATATCATTCTCGATGCTCTACCGATCCCCCTTTCCTGGGCTACCTTGCCCGAGGGAGAGATCAGATTTCTCAACCGGGCATTCACGAAAACCTTCGGTTATCCGGAAGGGGCATTCCCAACTGTCGACGACTGGATCGACGGTGCCTATCCGCGTGAACATCATAGGAAAGAAACCCGCCGACTTTGGAATGATCTATGGCTCGCGCGCGCCGAGGGCATATCGGAAATCGATGCTTGCGAGATCGAGATATTATGTGCGGACAAAACGATCCGCACAGCCTGATCTGCCCCCACCGAGTGGACCGATTGGTTTGTTAGTGGATTAAGCCCATCGCCGCCATATTCGGACGGAGGTGGAGCGAAGCGGAACCGGAGGCCGGATATGGCGGTGTCGCCGTTTCCGGTGCCGGCGGTCGGTAGCCCAAGCTGCTGTGAGGGCGAACGGTGTTGTAATGCCGCCGCCATGCCTCGATCAGCACCTTGGCCTCAGCGAGGCTGTAGAAGATCTCGCCGTTGAGCAGTTCGTCGCGAAGCGATCCATTGAAGCTTTCGTTATAGCCATTCTCCCATGGTGATCCCGGCGTGATGTAGAGCGTCGTCACGCCGATCTGCCCCAGCCATTTCTGGACGGCGGTC
>NZ_DJDV01000095.1:0-9359 GCF_002431195.1 Sphingobium sp. UBA5915
GTGCGAGCGGGCCGCCCTCCTCGCGGGCGGGCGCCTCCGGTTCGACGGCACGGTCAGCGAGGCGCGCGACAGCCTGCAACCGCAGGTGCGGCTGCGCACGCGGGCGACCGACGGGGCGTGGCGGCGCGCCCTGCCGCCCGATACGATGGCGCAGGAGGGGGCGTGGCATTTCGCTTTGCCGGCCGAGGGGATAGAGCCGCTGCTGCGCGCGCTGATCGACGACCGGGCGGGGATCGAGAGCCTGTCGATCGAGCGGCCGGGGCTGCACGACGCCTTCGTCGCGATCGCCGGCGAAGCGGTGGCGCGGCAGATGCGCGATGAAAAGGACAAGGAGGCGCGGGCATGATGGCATTGTGGCGCGCGGCATTCGTCATCGCCCGGCGCGATTTTACCGCGGTGGTATTGTCGCGCACCTTCATCCTGTTCCTGCTGGGGCCGTTGCTGCCGATCGTCATCGGCTTTGCCTTTGGCGGGCTGGGCGAGCGGATTTCGCGGTCGGACCTGCGGCCGGTGGTGGGCGTGGCGCTGGCCCCGGCGGAGACGGCGGCGATGCTGCGGGCGCAGCGGCGGCTGACCGAGCGGATGGGGGCGGATGCGCTGCCCCATATGCAAAAAGCGCCGCTGGTGCCCGATCCCCGCGCACAATTGGCACATCCCGATTCGCAGGTGGTGGCGATCCTGTCCGGTTCATTGGCGCGCCCGATGCTGACAGGAAAGCCGGAGGATCTGGACCGGTTGCAGGGCGACGTCAGCCTGCTGGCGACGGCTGCGCTGGCGGAGCGGACGCTGCGGTTCGTGCCGGTCGAGCGGCAGGAAGTCGCGACAAGTCTGGGCGCGCAGGCGCAGGCGCGGCTGCTGATCGGGCGGGCGGCGCAGGTGGTGATATTTTTCCTCACTATCTTGCTGGCGGGCATGATCCTGTCCAACCTGGTTGAGGAAAAGACGAACAAGATCATCGAGATATTGGCGGCCGCCGTGCCGATCGACGCGATATTCCTGGGCAAGCTGATGGCGATGCTGGCGATGAGCCTGGTGGGCATCGCCTTCTGGGGCGGGACGGCGTTCGCCATTTTCCTGGCGGCGGGCGGGCAGCCCGCCGGGCTGCCCGCGCCGGCGGTTGGATGGCCGATCTTCCTGGCGCTGGCGCTCGCCTATTTCACCATGGCCTATACGCTGCTGGGCTCGCTGTTCCTGGGGATCGGCGCGCAGGCCGCGACGGTGCGCGAGGTGCAGACGCTCAACATGCCGATCACCATGGGGCAGATGCTGATCTTCTTCTTCGCCAGCTATGCCGTCGATCATATGGGATCGCCGGCCGAGATCGCGGCGTGCATCTTCCCGTTCAGTTCGCCCTTCGCGATGATCGCGCGGGCGGGGCAGGATGCGGCGGTGTGGCCGCATCTGCTGGCGTTGCTATGGCAGGCGGCGTTCGTGGCGCTGATCATCCGGGTGGGCGTGCTGTTGTTCCGGCGGCATGTGATGCAGTCGGGCGGGCGCTGGTGGAAACAGCTGTTCAGGCCGGCGACAGGCTGATTGCGGTACGCCGTCGCCCATGGACAGACGGCATTTTCTGGGCGGCATCGCCAGTGGCGTGGGCGCGGTGGCGCTGTGGCAATTGTTGCCGGGCGAGGCGGAGGCGGCCTATGCCTATACGCTGACCGACGCGCAATGGCGCAAGAAGCTGAGCCCCTGGGCCTATAAGGTGTTGCGGCAGGAAGCGACCGAGCATCCCTATAGCAGTCCGCTCAATGACGAGCATCGCGCCGGCATCTTTGCTTGTGCGGGATGCGCGCAAAAGCTGTTCAGCAGCAAGACCAAGTTCGACAGCGGCACCGGTTGGCCCAGTTTCTGGGCGCCCTTGCCGCGCGCGGTGGGCACCCGTCGCGACTTCGCGCTGGGCTATCCGCGCACCGAGGTGCATTGCGCGCGCTGCGGCGGACATCTGGGCCATGTGTTCGATGATGGCCCCAAGCCCACGGGCAAGCGTTATTGCATGAACGGCGTGGCGCTCAGCTTCCAGCCCGCCTGATCCGCCAGACCCGCAGCGGTCCCTTACCCGGCAGCGATTCCAGCCAATCCGGCGCGCGGCCCTGCCGGACCATGGCGGCCAGACCCTCAGGGTTCTCGCGCGCGTAGGAGCGGAGTTCCGTCAGCGAATCGCATCCGACCAGATAGGTCGCGCCGCTGCCCGCGACGATGGATCGCGCCTGTTGCGGGTCGGCGACGAAGGCGCGGATGACTTCAGTCAGGCCCGCGACATTGCGGTGATGGGCAGTGGCTATGACGCTGTGGCGGGTGCGCAGCAATATGTCCGGCCCCATGTCGATTGGCGCAAACAGGGTGGCGGGCGGCAGGCGGTCGAGGCGCGCGAGGATGGATTGAGCGCGGCAGTCGGCGGCGGCGCTCTTGTCCTCGGCCGGGTGGTGGGAGGCAAGCGCGATCCAGGCGGCGCTCAGCCCCGCTGGCGATAGCAGCACCAGCGCTGCTGAACCAAGGACGCGGATGATCGCGCTGGGCGCGGCCTGCGCGCGGCGAAAGAGCAGGACGATCAGCCAGGCGATGCCCGGCAGCGCAAAGAGATGGGCGACCGACAGGGCGCGCATCACCAGCATCGCCACGAGCGTCGCGCCGACGATCAGCAGCGCCAGCGTCGCCCAGCGCGCCCGCGCCGCACCCGATGCGTGCCATGCCGCCAGCAGCGCGCCGGCAAGGCCTGTCATCGCGGGCAGCAGGATGGCGCCGCGCATGGCAAGATCCTGCGCCCAGATCGGCCGCCCTTCCATGACCTTGAGATACCAGAGGCGATAGGCGACCGGGCCGAGCGCCGCGAAAGGATCACCCGACAGGCAGGGGCCGCCGGTCATGAGGAAGGTCGCGACCGCTGCGCCGCCCGCCAGCGCGGCGACGATCAGCCGCCGCCTGGCGGTATCCAGGCCAATGAAGCGCCCGGCGAGCGCAGCGACGAGGGCCAGCGCGACGAGCGGCCAGACATAGGCGTAGGACAGCGCATCGCATTGCGTCGCCAGCAGCGCGCCCGGCCCGCGCAGCAGCGCCAGCAGGGTGGCGGCGGCAAGGCCGAGCGTCACCGCGAAGGCGATGAAGCCGGGCGCCTGAGCCCGGTCGATCCAGTGGCGCAGCGCGAACAGGCCGGCGAACAGTGCCGTATAAGGCAGCGCCTCGCTCGAAATTTGGAGCCATGTCGCCAGCGCGAGCGCGGCGATGACGCCGCCCCGCGCGGGCCGCCCGTCGAACGCGCCCATCAGCGCGACGCCGGCAAGCAGGATCTGCCAGCCATGATGGTCGATGCGCAGCGGCGCGAATTGCACCAGGATGCTAGGCGATGTCAGCAACAGGATGACGACGACCAGCGCCACGGCGCTGCCCGCGATTGGGCGCGCGGCGATGAAGGCGGCGGCGACAAGACCGCCCAGCAGTAGGAGCGGCACGGCGATGCAGGCGATGAGTTCGGCGCTCGCTGCCCCCAGCAGCGGCCGCAGGAGCAGGATGAGGCCCGCGATCGGCATGTCGACGATGCGCGACCAGTGCATCGGTCCGCCATGGGGCGGGTTCACCCGATGCTGGGACACATCGAAAAAGAATTGCCCGGCCAGCCAGTCGCGCACCTGCACCAGCCGCATCGCATCATCGGGATCGCGAAAGGCGAGCGCCGAGAAGCGGCCATGGGCCAGCCAGATCAGGACCACGCAGCACGTCAGCCAGGCGAGTCCTGCCCAGAGCGCGGCGCGGCGCAGGTCAGGCGCGGGCGAAGACGCCATATTTGCGAATCGCATAGACGGTGAGGAAGCTGACCGGGACGGACAGGAGCTTGGCGAGCGCGGGCGCGGTCCCGACAAGGCTGAGCGCGCCGACCATCGCCATGGTCATGCCCATGCCCAGCAGCGCGCTGGCGATGAAGGCGAGGCGCTGGCCATGCGATGGCCCTGCCCCGGTGTCGAAGACGAAGCGGACGCTGATCGCCCAATGGACCAGCAGGCCGCCGGCATAGCCGCCGCACGCCGCCGCGACCGGCGCCAGGCCCAGGCGGTCCAGCAGCAGGAACAGGGCGAAGTCGCTGGCGAGCGCGATGATGCTGGCCAGCAGATAGCGGGCGAACATCAGGCGCGCGACCGGCAGCACCGCCGCCCGGAGGCGGGGGGCCATGGAGTCAGGCCGCCTTGAGCCGGGCAGGGACGGCGCGGACGCTGGCAAGCGCGGCCTGCGCGTCGGCATCCTGTCCTTCGGCGCCAGCCTCATGATATTCGGCGTCCTCATTGACCTGCCACACATCATGGACGCGGCGGCCGGCGATGATGTTGCGCACCGTCAGCATCGCCGTCATCATCGCATGATCCTGATTGTTGTAGCGGTGCATGCCGTTGCGGCCGACCATGTGCAGCGTGGGATAACGCGCTTCCAGTTCGGTGCGCATCGCCAGCACATTGGCGGCATAGGCGTCGTCATAGACGGGATAGGCCTTTTCCTGACGCACCACCGCGCCGCCCACGACATCATCGGGGTTGCACAGGCCAAGCTGCGCCATTTCCTGTGTCGCCAGCGCGATCAGATCGGCATCGGTCGAGGACCAGAGGCCATCGCCTTCGAAACAGAAATATTCCAGGCCCACGCAGGCGAGCGTGGGATCGGGCACCATTTCGGGCGACCAGCTGCGGAAATTCTGGATCCGGCCCACCTGCACGCGCGGGTCATGGATATAGATCCAGTTGTCGGGAAAGATATCATCCCCCTTCACCATCAAAGCGACGGTCAGGAAGTCGCGATATTTAAGGTCCATCGCCTGCGGCAGCGTGGCGGGCAGCGGGTGGATGCGGCCCGCCAGTTCGCGCATCGGCGCGGAGGATATGACATGGCCGGCGCGGATGGTAACGTCGCCATCGGGACCATCGGCGATCAGCCGCCATGTGCCATGCGCCTGGTCTTCCTCCAGCCGCTTGAAGCTGTGCGCCATCAGCACCTGGTTGCCGCCCGCGACCACATAGTCGCGCGCCGCGTCCCACATCATGCCGGGGCCGAGGCGCGGGTAGCGGAAACTTTCCAGCAGCGTCTTGGTCGCCATGCCGTCATTGGGCGTCTTGTTGAGGCCAAGGCTGCGCTTGAGCCCGTCCTTGACCGCGCCCCAGAGCGACAGGCCCTTGATGCGCTGCGCCGCCCAGTCCGCCGACATTTCGTCGCACGGCATGCCCCAGACCTTTTCGGTGTAGGTCTTGAAGAAGATCGAGAACAGCTTGTGCCCGAAGGCATTGACGGTCCAGTCCTGAAAGGAGCGGATGTCGCGATTGGGGAAGAGTTTTGCCTTGGCGAAGCTCGCCATGCAGAGCGTCGAGCGCCAGATGCCCAGGTTCCGCAAAGCTTCGAACGCGCGCAGAGGGTAGCTATAATATTTGCCCTCATAATAAATGCGGCTCATGCGCGGGCGCTGAATGAAATCGTGCGGAAGAATCTCGTTCCACAGGTCGACCACCTGCTGCGACTTGGAAAAGAAGCGGTGGCCGCCAATGTCGAAGCGGAAGCCGTTCAGTTCGACCGTACGGCTGATGCCGCCGACATAGATCGGGTCCTTTTCGATCACGGCGACGCTATAGCCCTGCTTGGTCAGCAGGTAGGCGGCGGTCAGGCCGGCCGGGCCGGCCCCGATAATGGCAACATCCACCTTCTGATCGGTATGCGGCATGGCAGTCTGGTCCCCCGATGGTCTTCGTGCCGCCCGGAGTGAAGGAAATCTTCTAAGGAGTGGTTAATCGCCGGTAAGCATGGTGGCGCATGGGTGGGCCGCTCCTGACCGGCCGTCATGCCAAAGGGCCGCCCCGCGCGATGCGGAACGGCCCCCTGCAGTCCCCTTCGCGGGGGAAGGCTCCAGCGCGACCGGCGCGCTTTTGCGATCGCTCGATCAGCCCAGACGCTGGGTCAGGGTGCTGAGATCGCTGCGCGCGCCGTCGATCGCGGCACCATAGCAATTGCGATAATCGTCGGTCACGGGGATGACCGATCCATTGACGAAACCGCACACTTTCTTGGATGCGCGGATCAGGCGATAATCGGCGCGGCGCACATCGCCTGCGCTCGCGAGGTTCAGGTCGCTAAGCGAAACGGTCATCGACCGCGTTTCCGTGCCGCTAGTGCCATCGACGATCACGTCATTATTGGTGCTGCCGGCGCTGGCCATACCGGGCAGCGCAAGGGCCATCGTGGCGGCAAGGGCCGCCAGCGTCTTCATGCTCATCCTTGTCTCCTGTCGAACATGTTTCTTATCTTGTGCCCCACGTCTGACGTGGAAGTAGGGTCGCGCCTTAAATAGGCGCGGCAGGGCGGGTTGAAAAGAGGCCACTTGGCAAAAAGTGGCGGATTTGCGCGATTTTGCAGGTGCGAACAGGATGCGTTCGCACCTGCATGAGACTCAATGCCGGAAGTGACGCATGCCGGTGAAGACCATGGCGAGGCCCGCTTTGTCGGCGGCGGCGATCACCTCGTCGTCGCGGATCGAACCGCCCGGCTGGATCACGGCGGTCGCGCCGGCCTCGACCGCGGCCATCAGGCCGTCGGCGAAGGGGAAGAAGGCGTCGGAGGCGACGGCGGAGCCGATCGTGCGCGGCTCGCTCCAGCCAGCCTTTTCCGCCGCATCCTTCGCCTTCCACGCGGCGATGCGGGCAGATTCGAGGCGGTTCATCTGGCCCGCGCCGACGCCTGCCGTGCTGCCATCCCTGGCATAGACGATGGCGTTGGACTTCACATGCTTGGCCACGGTCCAGGCGAACAGGCAGTCCTTCAATTCCTGTTCGGTCGGCGCGCGCTGTGTCACGACCTTGAGCGCATCCTGGCTGACCTGGCCATTGTCGCGGCTTTGCACCAGCATGCCGCCCGCGATGCTCTTGACCTGAAGGCCCGGACGCGTCGGATCGGGCAGGTCGCCGGTCAGCAGAAGGCGGAGGTTCTTCTTTTTCGCGAAGATGGCGCGCGCATCTTCATCGGCGTCCGGGGCGGCGACGACTTCGGTGAAGATGCCGCTGATCGCTTCGGCGGTGGGGCCGTCAAGCGGACGGTTGACCGCGATGATGCCGCCAAAGGCCGAAACGCTGTCGCAGGCGAGCGCGGCTTCATAGGCTTCGATCAGCGTGTCGCCGGTGGCGACGCCGCAGGGGTTGGCGTGCTTGACGATGACGACGGTCGGCGGGCCGTCGCGAAATTCGCTGACCAGCTCCAGCGCGGCGTCGGCGTCGTTATAATTATTGTAGGAGAGTTCCTTGCCCTGGATCTGCTGCGCCTGGGCGATGCCGCGCGCGGTGGGGCCGACCGGCAGATAGAGGGCGGCGGATTGATGCGGGTTTTCGCCGTAGCGCAGCGTCGCGCCCAGCGTGCTCGACAGGCTGAGCGTTTCGGGGAAGGCGACACCCTGATCGGCGAAGGCGAACCAGCTGGCGATCATCGAATCATAAGCGGCGGTGGCGGCATACGCCTTGGCCGCGAGCATGCGGCGGAAGTCGTAGCTGGTCGCGCCACCCTTGTCGTCCATTTCGGCGATCAGCCGGGCATAGTCGGCCGGGTCGGTGACGATCGCAACGCTTTCATGATTCTTCGCGGCGGAGCGGACCATCGAGGGGCCGCCAATGTCGATATTCTCGATAATCTCCTCGCGCCCCGCGCCCTTGGCGACGGTGGCGGCGAAGGGATAGAGATTGACGACGACGAGGTCGATCGCGCCGATGTCATGCTCCTCCATCGACCCGACATGCTCCGGGTTGTTGCGCACGGCGAGCAGGCCGCCATGGACCTTGGGGTGCAGCGTCTTGACGCGGCCGTCCATCATCTCGGGAAAGCCGGTGAGGTCGGAAATATCCTTGACCGTCAGGCCCGCCTCACGCAGCGCCCTGGCCGTGCCGCCTGTCGACACCAGTTCGACGCCATGCTTTCCCAACGCCTGGCCCAATTCGATGAGGCCCGCCTTGTCCGACACGGACAGGAGGGCGCGCTTGATGGTGACGTCGGACATGAGGCAGGCTTTCTTATCGCAGGACAGGAAGAATGGGCCGTCCCTTAGGCCGGGTCGGCGGAAAAATACAGCCTTGGGATGCGGGTTCAGTCCTGCGGCGCGCTGGGCTGGCGCAGGCGGGGCAGCATGTGCGCGACATAGTCCGCCTTACCCAGCTCCACGCCCTGCGCGCGCAGGATGGCGTAAGCGGTCAGGACGTGGAAATAAAATTGGGGCAGCGCCCAGTCGCGCGCATAGCTGTCGGACGCCAGGTCGAAGATCATGCCATTGGGCAGGTCATGGGCAAGCGGGGCATCGCCGGCCCGGTCCAGCGCGTCTGCGGCCAGGCTGTCGAGCAGGACGAGGGTTTCGGCGATGCGCGCCCGCGCGTCCGCCATGGTGCCCGGCTGGTCGCCCGCCTGCCGCCCTTCGTCCAGCAACGCCATGACCCGGTCGGGCAGCGGCTCGTCGCGCAGGCGATGTGCGCCCTCCCACACTTGCACGCAGGCGAAGCGTACTTGTGTTGCGAGCGGGAACATGTCGGGCGCAAGCCGCGCAGACAGCAGCGTTTCCGCCTTGCCACCAGGCATCTGCACCTCGGCCTTGGCAAGCCAATCGGCCAGCGCGCCCAGCATCTGGCGCCAAGTGGGGACGAGCAGGTCGGTCAGGGTCATGCGGCGATGTCCTTGCAGGAGCGGGGAGCGAAGAAGTGAGACGGGGATGTTCAGCCCATCCGTTTGAACAGCCAGCCGATGCTGGAGCCGCCGGGCAGGGCTTCGCCGGTGACGACAAGCTGGCGGGTGGGATGGGGATGGCCGTCGCCATCGACCCACAGGCTGTCCTCGACACTGAGCAGGCCCGCGCCGGTGCGGAACTGCCAGAGCGCGCCTTGGTCGATGCGCAGCACGGCGGCCTGATTGTCGGCGGTCAGCGTGGGTTCGACGCCGGGCGCGAGGTGGAAGCGGACCTGTACCGGCTGGCGGCCTGGCTTGCGCCGGCGTTCAGCGGGGGTCAGCATATCTTCGCCCCGCACTTCGCGGCCATCGCCGCTCACCATCAGCAGGCGGCGATGGACATAGCCCATGCGCCGGACATAGCCGTCATGGCTGAGCTCCAGCCGGCTGCCATTGTCCATTTCCTGCCGGTTGAGCTCCACCTCGGTCACGCCCTTGCCCAGCGTGCCGCCGGGCAGCAGGGCGGTGGAGTTGCTGTCATTGAGCACCAGCGTGCTGTGCGCGGCGGTGGTGCGCAGCCCCTGCGCCAGATCGGCGGTGATCCACGCACCCTCCAGCCCTGCGCCGCCGCAATTGACGATGAGCCGCTGGCGCCCGTCGCTGATCTCGATCGCGCCGGTCGAGGCGCACCCCGCGTCGGCGAG
>NZ_DJDV01000052.1:0-11250 GCF_002431195.1 Sphingobium sp. UBA5915
TCAATGGGTCCTGACCCTAGGGCATCCCTCCCACCACTTAAGCCGACCTTATGAACTCAAAGCAGGCGATAGTGGCAACATCCATCCAAGCGGATGAAATCTGTTTTTGACTAGGAGGGAATGCTTATGGAAACGCGCTTCACCAGCACGTTTGGGGTCCGGCATCCTATCGTACAAGGCGGCATGCAATGGGTCGGGGTGGCAGAGCTTGTCTCCGCGGTGGCCAATGCAGGGGGCCTTGGGTTTTTGACCGCACTGACCCAACCTACACCCGATGCTCTCTATCATGAAATCGCCCGATGTCGGTCGATGACCGACCAGCCTTTTGGCGTCAATCTCAGCCTCCTTCCGTCGATCAATCCGCCGCCCTACGACGAGTATCGGGACGCGATCATCGCGGGCGGGGTGAAGATTGTAGAAACTGCTGGTAACAATCCGGGGGAACATATTGCGCATTTCAAGGCAAACCAGATCAAGGTTATCCATAAATGTACCGCGGTTCGACACGCCTTGGCGGCTGAACGCCTTGGCGCGGACGCACTGTCTATCGACGGTTTTGAATGCGCAGGCCATCCGGGCGAGGACGATATTCCAGGATTGATCCTAATTCCTGCGGCTGCCGATAAGGTAACGGTACCCATCCTCGCCAGCGGTGGGTTCGGCGACGGCCGTGGCTTGGTTGCGGCGCTAGCGCTAGGTGCTGACGGAATCAGCATGGGCACCCGCTTTTGCGCAACCCGAGAAGCACCCATTCACGATAATATCAAGCAGGCGATTGTGTCCAACGACGAGCGTGCTACCGAACTCTTGTTCCGCAGCTATCGCAACACCGCCCGAGTAGCACGTAATGCTGTGTCGCTCGAAGCAATCAGAATCGAGCGGGAAGGCAGGCCGTTTGAAGCAATTTCCCATCTGGTCAAAGGTGCACGTGGCCGCGACGGGCTGCAGTGCGGCGACGTCAATCACGGGATCTGGACCGCGGGTTTGGTGCAGGGGCTTATCCATGACGTGCCGAGCGTTGCTGAGCTTTTGGCCCGTATCATGGATGAAGCGGAAGAGATCATCACTGGGCGGCTGCGCGCGCTTGTTTCGCTTTCCGCTTCAGGATGAATCGGGGGGCCTTGCTTTTCCCATCGTGACAAAAGCGCGATCATTCGCCTTCGATCGGGGTGTTTTCAGAGTTACGCGCAGGATTTGCGCGATCGGGTGCTGGCTGCGGTGGACGGCGGGATGTGGGTCCGCGACGCTGCCGTGATCTTCAAGATAGCATCGCCTACAAGGCGCGGATTCGACGGTGACTGGCGGGTGATTGCGGGATCAACCTGAACCGCGGTCGTCCTCCTTGCAAACTCTCGGTGGCATAGGAACTGGCGCTGGCGGCGCAGTTTCGCGCGCAGCCAGGGATCACGCAGGCGCAGGCGCACGCCGGCTGCTGGCCGAACGCGACATCCGCCTCAGCACCGGCGCGATGTGGAATGCGGTTCGGCGGCTCGGGCTGTCGTTTAAAAAAAAAGCCCTGCACGCAGCCGAGCAGACGCGGCCGGACGTGGCGGCATGTCGCACATTGTTGCGGGCAGCACAGCCGTTCATCGCCCCTGAGAGCCTCGTCTTCCTCGACGATTCCGGGGTCAACACCAAGATGGCACGGTTATATGGCTGGGCGCCGGTCGGCGAACGTTGCCGGGATCGCATGCCGTTCGGACATTGGAAGACGATGACCTTCATCGCCGGCCTGCGCCTGACGGGCATGACGGCGCCCTGGGTGCTCGACGGGCCGATGTGTGGCGATACCTTCCAGGTCTACGTCCGCGACGTCCTGGCACCCACGTTCCGGCGCGGCGATGTCGTGGTGCTCGACAATCTGCCCGCCCACAAGGTCCCCGGCATCCGTGAGGCGATCACCGCCCGGCGCGCATAGCTCTTCTACCTGCCTTCCTACAGCCGCTACATGAACCCGATCGAGATGGCCTTCGCCAAACTCAAGGCGTTGTTGCGGCAAGGGCCCGCGCCTGCCCACAACCTTGCCGATCCTGCTGTTGCTGCTCCGACATTCGTCGGCAACCCGACCCGAAATGCCGGATGTTCTGCCCCGTCATTCTATATGCAAATACTATGTAAATGGGCAGGCGCCCATCTCGATATTTAACGCCGTCAGCTAATATCTCGTCACCTCACGATTTCGCGTGCGGAACGCCTCCGCCGCCCTTCGAAGGGGAGATATCATGCATCGCTCGCCCGCTCCTGTTGCGGCATTTGTTAGTCTGCTTTCGGTCGCCCCAGCGTTCGCACAGGATGCTGCGATACCGGCACCCGACATCGCTGTCAGCGGTTCTGCAATGCTCATATCCGATTACCGCTTCCGTGGTGTATCACAGAGCGACGATCGCATGGCGCTCCAGGGCGGCATCACCCTAACGCACAAGGATGGCGCTTATGCGGGCGCCTGGGCATCAAATTTATCTGGATGGGGGACGTTTGGCGGCGCCAATATGGAGTTGGATCTCCTCGCCGGCTACAAACGGTCGCTCACCGGAAATTTGGCGCTCGACGTCGGTCTGACCTGGTACATGTATCCCGGCGGAGCGGACAAGTCCGACTTCGCCGAACCCTATGTCAAATTCTCTGGAACCGCCGGCTCGACGTCGCTGACGGCGGGCGTGGCCTATGCTCCGAAACAGGAAGCGCTGGGACGCTGGTATCGGACCGGCGCCGATGCTGTGTCGGGCACCTATACCCATCCAGGCTCGAGGGGAGACAATCTTTACATCTGGGGAGATGCAGCCGTCGCGCTGAAGGGCACGCCGCTCAGTGCCAAAGCGCATATCGGTCATTCCGACGGCAACCGCGGGCTCGGACCCAATGCGACCAGCGTCGCGCCGACGGGCGCTTATTGGGATTGGTCGGTGGGGATGGACGCGGTCTGGCGCAACCTGACATTGGGCGTCGCCTATGTCGATACCGACATCGGGCGGCGCGAAGCGGCCTATCTCCAGCCCAGTTTCAGCAAGGGTCAGGACGGTTCGGGCTCCATCGCCGATGGCGCCATCCTCCTCTCACTTTCCACAGCATTTTGAAGGAGATGACATATGCAGGATCTGTTCTGGCTGTGTGCCATGGCGGGGCTGCTGGCGGCGACGCTGGCCTATGCCCGACTGTGCGATCATGCGTGAGGTGACGCGATGACGCTTGATCTCTGGCTCGCTGCGGTAACCGCACTTGGTCTTCTCGTCTATCTGGTGGCGGTGCTGCTCCGCCCCGAAAAATATTAGAAAGGGAGGTCAATATCATGACTTTCCAAGGCTGGATCCTGATTTTTGTCTTCGTGGGCATCCTGCTGGTGCTGACCAAGCCGGTCGGCGCTTGGCTGTTTGCGCTGTATGAAGGCCGGCGCACGCCGCTTCACTGGGTGCTTGGTCCGGTCGAGAACGGCTTCTACACACTCGCCGGCATCGATCCGACGGAGGAACAGGGCTGGCGGCGCTATGCCGTTCATATGCTGCTGTTCAATTTCGTGCTGATGATCTTCACCTATGCGGTTCTGCGGCTGCAGGGACTGCTGCCTCTCAATGAGCTGGGCTATGCTGGCATTGGCGCCGACGGCGCCTTCAACACCGCCGTCAGCTTCACGACCAACACCAACTGGCAATGGTATTCGGGTGAAGCGACACTGTCGAACCTCAGCCAGATGCTTGGCCTGACGATCCATAATTTCCTGTCGGCGGCAACCGGGATCGCACTTGCGTTCGCGCTGTTTCGCGGCTTCGCGCGACGCGAGATGCAATCGCTTGGCAATTTCTGGGCCGACGTGACGCGCGTCACCCTCTATCTGCTACTGCCGATCTGCTTCGTCTACGCCTTGTTCCTGATAGCGTCTGGCGTTCCGCAGACGCTGGCCGCGTCGGTCGACGTAATGACGCTCGAAGGTGCAAAGCAGACCCTGGCACTTGGTCCGGTGGCCAGCCAGGAAGCGATCAAGATGTTGGGCACCAATGGTGGCGGCTTCTTCAATGCCAATTCGGCCCACC
Source organism: Sphingobium sp. UBA5915 (assembly GCF_002431195.1). Taxonomy (NCBI): domain Bacteria; kingdom Pseudomonadati; phylum Pseudomonadota; class Alphaproteobacteria; order Sphingomonadales; family Sphingobiaceae; genus Sphingobium; species Sphingobium sp. UBA5915. Next base: position 4,026 of record NZ_DJDV01000052.1, read on the forward strand.
CGTTCGAGAACCCGACGGCGCTCACCAATCTGGTTCAGATGTTGTCGATCTTCATGATCGGTTTCGGCCTGACCTGGTGCTTCGGCAAGGCGGTCGGCAACAGCCGGCAGGGTTGGGCGATCCTGGCTGCGATGCTTGTGCTGTTCGTGGCTGGCGTCACGGTAACATATTGGCAGGAAGCTGCCGGCAACCCGGTCCTCCATGCGCTCGGCACGACCGGCGGCAATATGGAGGGCAAGGAAGTCCGCTTCGGGATCGCCGCCAGCGCCCTGTTTTCGGTCATCACGACCGCGGCCTCCTGCGGCGCGGTCAACGCGATGCACGACAGTTTCACGGCGCTGGGCGGCATGATCCCGCTGTTCAACATTCAATTGGGCGAGATCGTCATCGGAGGCGTGGGCGCGGGCATCTATGGCTTCCTGCTTTTCGCAATCCTTGCGGTGTTCGTCGCCGGATTGATGGTGGGGCGCACGCCCGAATATGTCGGCAAGAAGATTGAGGCGAGGGAGGTAAAGCTGGCGGTGCTCGCAATCGCTATCCTCCCGCTATGCATCTTGGGCTTCACAGCCGTCAGCGCAGTCCTACCCGCCGGTCTGGTCGGCCCCCTCAACGCCGGCCCGCATGGCTTTTCGGAGATCCTCTACGCCTTTAGCTCGGCTACAGGCAACAACGGCTCCGCCTTCGCCGGCCTGACTGCGGGCACACCCTTCTACAACAGCCTGCTCGGCATCGCGATGTGGTTGGGCCGCTTCTTCGTGATCGTGCCGATGCTGGCGATCGCGGGTGGTCTGGCGGCCAAGACATACACGCCGCAAAGCGCGGGGTCATTCCCCACGACCGGGCCTCTTTGGGTCGGCCTTCTGGTAGGAATCATCCTGATCGTCGGTGGCCTCACCTTTCTGCCGAGCCTCGCGCTCGGTCCCATCGCCGATCATCTCGCGATGATCGACGGGCAACTCTTTTAAGGGGGGCGTCGCATGGCTCGCGCAACCACAAAGACCCAGACGGGCAAATCCCTGTTCACTGCCGAATTGATTATCCCGGCAATCGGCGACGCGTTCAAAAAGCTTCATCCCCGCGCGTTGATCCGGAACCCCGTGATGTTCGTGACGGCTTGCGTCGCGCTGCTGATGACGATCCTGCTCGTGGTGGGAGGTGATAGCCTAGGCATCGGCTTCAAGCTGCAACTTGCTATGTGGCTGTGGCTGACGGTGCTTTTCGGAACGTTTGCCGAGGCGCTGGCGGAGGGACGCGGCAAGGCGCAGGCGGCCTCTCTCCGCGCAACCAAGGCGGAGCTTAGCGCCAAACGGCTGAAAAATGGCCATTTGCAGCAGGTGCCGGCAAGCCAGCTTTGCGCCGGCGACATCGTGCTGGTGGAAACGGGCGATCTCATCCCTGCCGATGGCGAAGTCGTCGAGGGCGTTGCCAGTGTCAATGAAGCCGCGATCACCGGCGAGTCCGCGCCGGTGATTCGTGAAGCAGGCGGGGACCGGTCGGCGGTCACGGCCGGCACCCGGGTCATTTCGGACCAGATCAAGGTGCGCATCACGGCCGAGCCGGGGCAGGGCTTTCTCGACCGCATGATCGCGCTGGTGGAGGGGGCCGAACGGCAGAAGACGCCGAACGAAATTGCCCTTACCATCCTTCTCGTCGGCCTCACGATCATCTTCCTGATCGCGGTCGGCACTATCCCCAGCTTCGCCAGCTATGCCGGCGGCAGCATACCCGTCGCGATCCTTGCAGCGCTGCTGATCACGCTCATCCCGACCACCATCGCTGCCCTGCTGTCCGCGATCGGCATCGCTGGCATGGACCGCCTCGTGCGGTTCAACGTGCTCGCCAAGTCGGGTCGCGCGGTCGAGGCGGCCGGCGATGTGGACGTCCTCCTGCTCGACAAGACCGGCACGATTACGGTCGGCGACCGCCAGGCAAGCGAGTTCCGCCCGGTGGCAGGCACGACGCCGGAAACATTGGCGGAGGCGGCGTTGTTGGCCAGCCTGGCGGATGAAACTCCTGAAGGGCGCTCGATCGTCGTTCTGGCCCGGGAAAAATTCCACATCGATACGACCCGATTGCCCGAGGGCGCGGAGGTCATCCCATTCACTGCGCAAACCCGTATCTCGGGCGTGCAGGTCGCCGGTTCGCTGGTGCAGAAGGGGGCCGTCGATTCGATCCTGAAGGCCAATCCTGGATCAAGCGGGATGGCGGCCGCGACCGAACTTCGGCGCGTGACGGATGAAATCGCCCGCGCCGGCGGCACGCCCCTGGCGGTTGCAAAGGACGGCAAGCTGCTTGGCGCGATCTTCCTCAAGGATGTGGTGAAGGCCGGCATCCGGGAGCGTTTCGCCGAACTGCGCGAAATGGGCATCCGCACGGTCATGATTACCGGCGACAATCCGCTGACCGCGGCGGCGATCGCGGCCGAGGCGGGTGTTGACGATTTCCTGGCCCAGGCAACGCCTGAGGACAAGCTTGACTTGATCCGCAAGGAACAGACGGGCGGACGCCTTGTGGCGATGTGCGGCGACGGGACCAATGACGCGCCGGCGCTTGCCCAGGCCGACGTCGGCGTGGCGATGAACACCGGCACGCAGGCGGCGCGCGAAGCGGGCAATATGGTCGATCTGGACAGCGATCCGACCAAGCTCATCGAAGTCGTCGGCTTGGGCAAACAATTGCTGATGACCCGTGGAGCGCTGACGACCTTCTCGGTCGCCAATGACGTGGCGAAATATTTCGCCATCATTCCCGCGATGTTCGTTGCCCTTTATCCTGGCCTCGGCGTGCTCAACATCATGGGGCTGGCGACCCCCCAAAGCGCGATCCTGTCAGCCATCATCTTCAACGCGCTGGTCATTCCGTTGCTGGTGCCGTTGGCGCTGAAGGGCGTGGCCTACAAACCCATGGGCGCCGGCCCGCTGCTGGCCCGCAATCTCGCTGTCTACGGACTGGGCGGGCTCGTCGCGCCCTTCATCGGCATCAAGCTCATCGACCTGGCCGTTGGCGGCCTGGGTCTCGCCTGAGGAGGCGCTCCAATGAATAAGGATTTCGTCACGTCAATGCGGCCTGCGATCATTCTCACGATCCTGTTCGCCCTTTTGCTCGGCATCGTCTATCCTCTGGTCATGACTTGCATCGGACAGGCGCTCTTTCCTTCACAGGCCAATGGCAGCCTGGTCCGCGACTCACAGGGCCATGTGGTCGGGTCGAGCGTGGTCGGACAGGCTTTTGTCAGCGATCGCTATTTCCAGACGCGGCCATCGGCCGCGGGGAAAGGCTATGACGGGCTTGCCTCATCTGGTTCGAACCTGGGCCCGACTTCCAAGGCGCTGGTCGCCCGTGTCCGCGCAGACATCGACAAGCAACGGGACGCTGGCATCACCGGGCCAGTACCGATCGATCTCGTAACGGCCAGCGCATCGGGCCTTGACCCTCATCTATCGCCGGCCTCCGCTCTTGTGCAGGTGAAACGCGTGGCGCGCGCCCGCGGATTGCCCGAAGCGCAGATACGCGATCTGGTGAACCAGAATGTCGACCATCCGCTGCTGGGTTTCCTGGGGGAAGACCGCGTGAATCTTTTGGCGCTCAACCGGCAGCTTGACCAACTGGCGAACCGGCGGACCGGCGGGACACGTTGACGCAGCGGGATCGACCTCCGCCCGAAGCCTTCCTGCGCGCAGCCGCGCAGGAAGGGAGGGGCAAGCTGAAAATCTTCCTTGGCGCCGCGCCCGGCGTCGGCAAGACCTTTGAGATGCTGTCGCAAGGCATGGCCCGCAGCAAGGCCGGCGTCGATGTCGTCGTGGGGATCGTCGAAACCCATGGCCGTGCCGAAACCGAAGCCCTGACGCGCGGGCTCGAAATCCTGCCGCGCCGCGCGATAGACCATCAGGGTCACATGCTGACCGAAATGCATCTGGACGAACTGCTCGCGCGCCGCCCGCAACTCGCACTGGTCGATGAACTGGCGCACACCAATGCTGCCGGCAGCCGCCATCCCAAGCGCTATCAGGATGTCGAAGAACTGCTCGACGCCGGCATAGATGTCTATTCGACCGTCAACATCCAGCATATCGAGAGCCTGAACGACGTCGTTGCTTCCTTCACCCGCGTTCGCGTGCGTGAGACGGTGCCGGACACAATCCTTGACCAGGCAGAGATTGAGGTGGTGGATATCCCGCCCGCCGAACTGATCGAACGGCTGAAGGAAGGCAAGGTCTACCTGCCGCAGGAAGCGACACGCGCACTTGGTCATTTCTTCTCGCAATCGAACCTTTCCGCCCTGCGAGAACTGGCGCTCCGCCGCGCGGCGCAGGCAGTCGACGCCCAGATGCTCGATCATGTCCGGGCCAATGCGCTGGGTGGCACATGGGCGGGTAGCGAGCGGATCGTTGTGGCTGTCAGCGAAATTGCCGGCTCAACCGGCCTTGTGCGGGCGGCCAAGAGGATTGCGGACGCGCTGCATGCGCCATGGACAGCGGTGCATGTCGAAACGGCGCGCACGCGCCAGCTTGGTCCGGACGAGCATCAGCGTATCGCGGCCGTGCTTGCTCTTGCCACCCAGTTGGGTGGACAGGTTGCCACCGTGCCCGCTTCGACTGTTACCCAAGGGCTGAAAGCTTTCCTGCTCGACGCTCGCGCGACCCAGCTTATCGTCGGCAAATCCGTCCGGTCGCGGCTGTTCGAAATGCGACACGGATCGGTGGTGGACCGACTGGTACGCGAAACGCCTGGCGTTGCGGTGCATGTGTTGCCATTCGAAGAAGAGTCGCCCAGCGGCATAGGGCGCGCGCAACTTCCAAGCTCAACAATGTCTCCCTGGGGCGCGCCATCGGGATATCTCTGGACATTCGCGTGGGTGGTGGCGGTGACGCTGATCGGGTCTGGGCTGTTCCACATCCTTGATCTTGGCAATGTCGGCATGTTGTATCTCGTCCCGGTCATGGCGGCGGCGAGCCTGTTCGGCCTGCGCACGGGCCTCTTTGCCGGGCTGGCTTCCAGTCTTGCCTATAATTTCTTCTTTCTGCCCCCGACGGGCACGCTGACGATCAGCAATCCGGAAAACATCATCTCGATCTTCGTGCTGTTGGGCGTTGCCTTCGTCACCAGCCAACTCACGTCCCACGTTCGCGTCCAGGCAGACCTTGCCGCTGCAAGCGCGCGGACCAACGCCGCTTTGGCCGGCTATCTGCGTCACCTGACATCGCTCAAGGATCCCGCAGAAGTGGCGCATGCGGCCTGCGTGGAGATTGCGCGCCTGCTGTCGCTCCGCGTCGTCATGCTCGAACAGGGGTCCGCCGGACTGTCCATAAAGGCTTCAAGCCATGCCGGACCAAATCTCGAAACGATGGAAATGGCCGCGGCGCAGTGGGTCAAGGATACTGGCCAGCCGGCAGGCCGTGGCACCGGCACGCTTACCGCGTCCGACTGGCGATTTCAGCCAGTCCAGGCAGGCGATCGTATATTGGCGGTCCTGGGCCTCGCGCAGGAAGATGGCAGGGACCCGGTCCGCTCTGACCAGTTGCCATTGCTGGGCAGTCTCATCGATCAGACTGCCCTCGCGCTTGAGCGCCTTCGGCTGGAAAGCGAGATGCGTGATATCGACGCCATGCAGGAGCGCGAACGTTTGCGGTCCGCGCTTTTGTCTTCAGTCAGTCACGACTTGCGAACGCCGCTGACATCGGTTCTGGCGGCGGCGGGCGAACTGCGCCGCAAATATCCCGATCCGCTGCTCGACACGCTGGAGGGCGAGGCGACCCGCCTTAACCGCTTCGTGGCCAACCTGCTCGATATGGCCCGCGTCGAGGCTGGCGCGCTTAAACTCCATCTCGAACCGGTCGATCTTACCGATGCCGTCAGTGGCGCCGTCCATGACACTCGCCGTTCGCTTGATGGGCATCCTATAGAACTCAATGTCGCGCCCGACCTGCCGCTGGTGATGGTGGATCCGCAGCTTTTCCATCATTGCCTGCTCAACCTGTTCGACAATGCGGGGCGCTATGGCGACCCTGGAACAGCCATCATCATCCACGCGAAGCGGACCATCGACGGGCTCGTCCTGTCGGTCATCGATTGCGGCATGGGGCTTCCGGCGGGTCGAGAAGCAGAGGTATTCGAAACTTTCCGCCGCCTGGAGGGTTCCGATCGGTCCACCAGTGGCACGGGTCTGGGGCTGGCGATCGTCAAGGGCTTTGCCGAGGCAATGGGCATGACCGTAAAGGCGCAGAATCGCGACGATGGCCATGGCGCGTGTTTCAGCATCGATTTTCCGGAACGATTGCTCGTGCGGCCACCGGAGGAAACGCTTGATATATGACCGCAAACCGCATCCTGGTCGTCGACGATGACCTTCACATTCGCCGCCTGCTGGAAAGCGCGCTGGTGCGCGCGGGCTATGTGCCCATCGAAGCTACGACGGCGGCCGAGGCTCTGGAGCAGGCGAAAAATGGCGCACCGGACGCCATTCTTCTCGACCTGGGGCTGCCCGATCGCGACGGCCTGGAAATCGTGACGCTCCTGCGGCAGCGATGCCCTGCGCCGATCATCATTCTGTCGGCGCGTGAATCTACGGATCAAAAGGTAGCCGCGCTCGACCTGGGCGCGCATGATTATGTAACCAAGCCTTTTGATAGCGAAGAAGTGCTTGCCCGATTGCGCGCGACCCTGCGCGCCCGCATCGAGGCGCAGGGCGCGTCACCGATCGTGCTGGCCGGCACCGTGACGATCGATCTCGCCAATCGAGAGGTTCGCCGTGATGGCAAAGAGGTGCATCTTACCCGCAAGGAGTTCGAGGTGCTTAGCCAGCTTGCTCTACATCCCGGACGGGTCGTCACGCACCAGCGCGTGTTGGCGGCTGCATGGCCCCATGAGATTGATCGTCGTATCGACTATCTACGTATCGTGGTGCGCAACCTCCGCCAAAAGCTGGAGGCCGACCCGTCGCGCCCAGCGCTTATCATCAACGAACTGGGCGTAGGCTATCGCCTGATGGCGGACAACTAAGGGCCACTGACGTTCCGATGTTGTCCTGTCGAGGTGGCTGATATGGGTGATAGTCCAGAGCCGATCGCAGGGTGCGGTCGTTAGTCGTTGCCAAGTCGATGAGCGGCAAACTGACCGGAAGCAAATGTGGCTTGATGCGCACAGCCAAAAGATGGATCCTTGGTCCAGATATTGGTCAGTTGCCGCCGTCATCGCGATCCCGCTGGATTGTCGAACTGGGGCGGGC
>NZ_DJDV01000056.1:0-29508 GCF_002431195.1 Sphingobium sp. UBA5915
CGGCGTCAAGCTCGGCTTCATGGGCTTCTTCACCAAGGCCGTATGTATGGCGCTCAAGGATATTCCTGGCGTCAACGGTCAGATCGAGGGCGACGAGATCGTCTATAACGACTTTGCCGACATCTCGGTCGCGGTATCCGCGCCCACCGGCCTTGTCGTCCCGGTCATCCGCAATGCCGAAAGCATGAGCGTTGCGCAGATCGAAAGGACCATCGGCGACTTCGGCAAGAAGGCCAAGGAGGGCAAGCTCACCATGGAAGATATGAAGGGCGGCACCTTCACTATCTCTAATGGTGGCGTGTTCGGTTCGCTGATGTCGACGCCCATCATCAACCCGCCCCAGTCCGCGGTGCTTGGCCTCCACCGTATCGAGGACCGCCCGGTCGTTCGCGATGGCCAGGTTGTCGTCCGCCCGATGATGTATCTCGCACTGAGCTACGATCACCGCCTGATCGACGGTCGCGAAGCGGTCACGTTCCTCGTCGCTGTGAAGAATGCGATTGAGGATCCCACCCGCCTGCTGATCGACCTTTAAGGTCGGCCATTGGTCCGTTGGGGCTGCGCCTGTCGACGCCCTGTCCTTTCTGTTTTCAGAAGGACCAAAGAAGAAGTAATGCCCTTCGACAGGTTGGAGCGAGACATGCAACTCGCTCCAAGGGCGAACGGAGATTGGTATGGCAGAGTTCGATTATGACGTTCTGGTGATCGGCGCTGGGCCGGGCGGCTATGTCGCAGCGATCCGTGCAGCGCAGCTCGGCCTCAAGACCGCTTGCGCGGAAAGCCGGGAGACGCTGGGCGGCACCTGTCTCAATGTTGGCTGTATCCCGTCCAAGGCGATGCTGCACGCCTCGGAGCTCTATGACGAGGCTGCCAATGGCATGCTGGCCAAGCTGGGCGTCAAGATCGATGCGATGAGTCTGGACCTCGCTACCATGCAGGGCCAGCGCACCGACGCGGTCAAAGGGCTGACCGGCGGCATCGAATTTCTGTTCAAGAAGAACAAGGTCACCTGGCTTAAGGGACTTGCAAGCTTCACCGGTGCGAACAGCGTCGAAGTCGGTGGCGAAAAGGTGACGGCCAAGAATATCGTCATTGCCACCGGGTCTTCGGTCACGCCTTTGCCCGGCGTGACGATCGATAATGCAGGTGGCAAGATTGTCGATTCCACCGGTGCGCTCGAACTGGACAAGGTTCCCGGGCATCTGGTGGTCGTCGGCGGCGGCGTCATCGGTCTTGAGATGGGCAGCGTCTGGCGCCGCCTGGGGGCGAAGGTGACGGTCGTCGAATATCTCGATCAGATCCTGCCTGGCATGGACGGCGAAGTCCGCAAGGAAGCCAACAAGATTTTCAAGAAGCAGGGCTTTGAATACAAGCTTGGCACCAAGGTAACGGGCGCGGAAGTCGCGGGCGATGGGGTCAGGCTCACGGTCGAGCCGGCCGCTGGCGGCGAAGCCGAAACGATCGAGGCCGATGTCGTGCTCGTGTCGATCGGTCGCCGGCCCAACACGGAAGGCCTTGGCCTCGACAAGATCGGGCTGGAAGTCAACCAGCGCGGTCAGATCGAGACGGATCATGACTTCGCGACCAAGGTGCCTGGCGTATGGGCGATCGGCGACGTCGTTCCGGGGCCAATGCTTGCGCACAAGGCGGAGGATGAAGGCATCGCCGTTGCCGAGAATATCGCGGGCATGACCGGCATCGTGAACCATGACCTCATTCCGTCGGTGGTTTACACCAAGCCGGAAATCGCAGGCGTGGGCCTTACCGAAGAGGCCGCCAAGGAAAAGGGCGCGGTCAAGGTCGGCAAGTTCCCGATGATGGCCAACAGCCGGGCCAAGACCAATCATGAGCCCGAAGGCTTTGTGAAGATCATCGCCGATGCGGAAACCGATAAGGTTCTGGGCGTCTGGATCATCGCGGTGCCCGCCGGCACGATGATCGCGCAGGCTGTCCAAGCCATGGAATTCGGCGCGTCGAGCGAAGACATCGCCTATACCTGCCATGCGCATCCCACGCATAGTGAAGCGATCAAGGAAGCGGCGATGGCCGTGACCGGCAAGCCCATCCACATGTGATCTGCCGGCATTCCGTCGACCAAGCGAAAAGGCCTCCATTCGGGGGCCTTTTCTATATGGGGATCAGCCCTCGATCCCGCCCTTCGCAGTGCAATAATCTGCCAAAGGGTCTGGTCGTTCGGGGGGTAAGTGGTTACATGGGCCGCCACGAATCCCCATGGGGCGCGCCCGCCGTCCCGCAGCAGAAAGTGGCTTTCACATGGACATCCGCCTTGGCCTCACCTTTGACGACGTGCTGTTGCAGCCCGCCGAATCCGATGTGTTGCCGAGCCAGGCCGATACCAGCACGCAGGTCACGCGCGGGATAAAGCTTAACATCCCGATCCTGTCGTCGGCCATGGATACGGTGACGGAAGCCGACATGGCGATCGTCATGGCGCAACTGGGCGGGATTGGCGTGTTGCACCGCAATCTGACGGTCGAGGAACAGGCCGATGCCGTCCGGGCGGTGAAGCGGTTCGAAAGCGGCATGGTCGTCAATCCCATCACCATCCTGCCGACCGCTACGCTCGCCGACGCGCAGATGCTGATGCAGCGGCACAAGATCAGCGGCATTCCGGTGGTCGAGGAATCGGGCAAGCTGGTCGGCATCCTCACCCATCGCGACGTGCGGTTCGCTGAAAATCCTGCTCAGTTGGTCAGCGAATTGATGACGAAGGATAATCTCGCTACCGTCAAGGCCGGCGTCAGCCAGGACGAGGCGCAACGGTTGCTGCACCAGCGCCGGATCGAAAAGCTGCTCGTTGTGGACGAGGCCTATCACTGCGTTGGCCTCATCACCGTCAAGGATATCGAAAAAGCCGTCACCTATCCGCAGGCCACGAAGGACGCGTCGGGCCGCCTGCGCGTCGCTGCCGCCTCCACCGTGGGTGAAACCGGTCTGGAGCGCAGCAAGGCGTTGATCGATGCGGAATGCGACCTCATCGTCATCGACACTGCGCATGGCCATAGCAAGCAAGTGTCGGCCGCGGTCGAAGCGGTCAAGAAACTGTCCAACCATGTTCAGGTGGTCGCCGGCAATGTCGCGACCGCCGAGGCGACCAGGGCGCTGATCGGCGCGGGCGCGGATTGCGTAAAGGTCGGCATCGGCCCGGGTTCCATCTGCACCACCCGCGTCGTTGCCGGCGTCGGTGTTCCACAGCTTACAGCGGTCATGGACTCGGCCGAGGAAGCCGCCAGGCATGGCGTGCCTGTCATCGCGGACGGCGGTTTGCGCACCTCAGGCGACGTCGCCAAGGCGCTGGCAGCCGGCGCTGGCTGCGTCATGGTGGGATCACTGCTGGCGGGCACGGCTGAGGCGCCGGGCGAAACCTTCCTCTATCAGGGCCGCGCTTATAAAAGCTATCGCGGCATGGGCAGCGTCGGCGCGATGGCGCGCGGCAGCGCCGACCGCTATTTCCAGGCGGATATCAAAGACCAGATGAAGCTGGTTCCCGAAGGGATTGAGGGTCAGGTGCCGTTCAAGGGGCCAGCCAAGGATGTCATTCACCAGCTCGTTGGCGGCGTGAAGGCGGCGATGGGCTATACCGGCAGCCGCACGATCAAGGATTTGCAGGAGCGCGCCCGCTTCGTGCAGATCACCAATGCGGGCCTGTCGGAAAGCCATGTCCATGACGTCACCATTACCCGCGAAGCGCCCAACTATCCGACGCGTTGATTGTCCATTCCCCTCCCTTCCAAGGGAGTGGCAGGGGGTGGGGCACGAGCAAAGTGAGCATCTCCCGACCCTTTTTGCGCACGGATAAGGTGGAGTAACGCATGACACCCTCCGCCCGCATCCAGGCTGCGATCGAGCTGCTGGACGCCATCATCGCTGCTGCGCGCGATGGCGGTCCTGCCGCCGACACCCTCATCGCCCGCTATTTCAAGGAACGGCGCTATGCCGGGTCGCGCGATCGCCGGGCCGTGCGCGATCATGTCTATGATGCGATCCGCCGCGCGGCCGAGCGTCCGGACACGGGCCGGGCGGCAATGATCGGTCTGACGCAGGACCAGCCGGCGCTCGCCGCCTTGTTCGATGGGTCGCCTCACGCGCCGCTGCCGATCGAGCCGGGCGAGGCGGGGCCGCTGGCTAGCGCTGTTCCCGGCTGGCTCCAGCCATTGCTCGCTGCGCCGATCGAGCAGGATGCGCTGCTGGGCCGCGCCCCGGTCGATCTGCGCGTCAATCGCCTCAGGGCCACGCCAGCGCAGGTCGTGCCCCTGCTGCCGGACGCCAGAGCCATTTCCGGCCTTCCCGACGCGCTGCGCCTGCCCGAAGGCTGGCCGATCGAACAGCATCCGGCGTGGCAGGACGGCCTTGTCGAAGTGCAGGATGCCGGCAGCCAGTGGATCGCGGCCGCCTGCGACGCGCGATCGGGCATGACGGTCGTTGACCTGTGCGCCGGGGCGGGTGGAAAGACGCTGGCGCTGGCCGCGGCGATGGCGGGGCAGGGCAGGCTGATCGCGGCCGACACCATCCGGTCGCGTCTGGCGCGACTGGAACCGCGCGCGGAACGCGCTGGCGCGACCTTCATCGACACGCTGCTGCTGGACCAGAGCCATGAGGCGCGGGGACTTACACACTTGCAGGAACAGGCGGACGTGGTGCTGGTGGACGCGCCCTGTTCAGGAACCGGCACCTGGCGGCGCAATCCTGAGGCGCGCTGGCGCCTGACCCCCGCGCGCTTGGACCGACTGATCGCCGAACAGGCGCGCATCCTTGATTTCGCGGCGCCGTTGGTGCGGCCCGGCGGCCTGCTGGTCTACGCCACCTGCGCGCTCGTCGATCGGGAGGGGCGTGATCAGGTTGCGGCGTTCCTTGGTCGCCATGAGGGCTGGATCGCCGAACCGATCGATCTGCCGGTCGGGCGCGCGCACGGCGACGGGCTGCTGTTGACGCCGGGGCATGATGGCAGCGACGGCTTCTACTTCGCACGGCTGCGGCGTCAGGCGTAAATCATCCCATGGACAAAGCCGTGCAAGTTCGCGACACTTGGACCTTGGACCCGAGCCTGCAATCATCGCCTGAAACATGGCTGGAGAAGATAATGCGTTTCACCCCCGCCTCGATCGCGCTTGCCGCCCTGCTGACGACTGTGTCCAGCGTCGGCTTTAGCCAACGGCCGGACAGTCAGATCAGCCCCCAGTCGGTCGAATGGCAAAAGGCCGGCGAGGCTGCGCGGAAAGCGGGTAATCTGGAGGGCGCGACCGACGCGCTGGAAAGCGCGCTGGCGGTCGATCCGCGTAATCGCGCCGCCTATGTGGCGCTCGCCGAAGTCGCGCGGGCGCAGGGGCTTCAGGGCAAGGCGATCCGCCTTTATAAGGAAGCCTTGCTGCTCGACCCGACCGATGTCGTCGCGTTGGCGGGGCAGGGCGAAGCGATGATGGAGAAAGGTGCGGTCGCCCGCGCCAAGGAGGTGCTGGCGCAGGCGCAAAAGCTCTGCAAGGCCGATTGCGCACCTGTAGGGGACTTGGCCGCCGCCATCCAGAAGGGACCGCCCGCCGTCGCCATGACCAGCAAGGACGCGGTGCTCTCGCCTGAGGCCAAGGCCACCGAACAGCCCTGACGCTGGGTCAGATCGTCACGATTTCAGGCAGGATCGCGTCCAGCAGCAACATGCCGGCCGGCGTGACCTGAATATGGCTTTCCTGCCGGTCCATCAGTCCGATTTCCATCAGTCGCGCGACCGCCCGGTCATCGACCAGCTGCGAAATCGTAATGCCCGATTCTGACGCGATGCGGCGAAGGTCGACGCCTTCGCGCAGCCGCATTCCCATCAGCAGCGCCTCGCGCGCGCGATCCTCGTCCGCCAGCGGCTCTTCGCCCTGCGCGCCATGACCGTTGCGCGCGACGGCATTCATCCAGTTTTCCGGCTTTTTGTGGCGGACCGTCGCTTGGCCTGTGCGTCGCCCATGTGCCCCCGGTCCGATGCCGACATAATCCCCGTAGCGCCAGTAGGTAAGGTTGTGTCGGCTTTCCTGACCCGGTCGGGCGTGATTGCTGATCTCATAAGCGGGAATGCCCGCCGCAACCGTCATGGATTGCGTCAATTCATAGAGAGTCGCGCCATGATCAGGATCGGCAGGCGTCAGCTTGCCCTGCGCCACCAGCGTCGCAAAGCGCGTGCCTGGCTCAATCGTCAGCTGATAGAGCGAGAGATGCCCTGTGCCAAAGCCCAGCGCGCGCGCCAGTTCGGCCTCCCAGTCCGCCTCGCTCTGTCCCGGTCGCGCATAGATCAGGTCGAAACTCACGCGGTCGAACACGCGTTGCGCCGTTGCCAGCGCCGCCAGCCCTTCGTCTACATCATGCGCGCGCCCCAGGAAATGCAGCGCATCATTGTCCAGCACCTGCAAACCCAGCGATACCCGGTTAACGCCCGCCGCGGCCAGATCGGCAAAGCGCGCCGCCTCTACCGAATTGGGATTGGCCTCCAGCGTGATCTCACTGTCGGGCGCAAGGCCCCATTGGCGATCCGCCGCAGCGATCAGGTCGGCGACCAGTGCGGGCGGCATCAGCGATGGTGTGCCGCCGCCAAAGAAAATCGACGTCAGCGGCCGCCCGCCGGTCAGCGCCGCCTCATGCGCCATGTCCGCCAGCAGTGCGCCGCGCCAGGCATCGACATCAATGCCTTCGCGCACATGGCTGTTGAAGTCGCAATAGGGGCATTTGGACACGCAGAAGGGCCAATGGATATAGAGAGCCAAGGGCTCGGTCGTCGGGGAAGCGACAGGGGGAAGAAATATGGTGTCCGGCATTGCCGCCGCCCTTAGCTGGGAATGCCCGTCAGGGCCAGCAGGGGCCGGCGCCCATTCGGTCTATCCTGGCTTTGCCACCATCGACCTGCCGATCGAACCTTACTGGCGGGGTGCGCATTGATCGCTACAAAGGAGAATCTCTCATGGTCCGATCCGCGATGCGTCCATCCCAAATCATTCTGACCGCGATGGCGATCACCTTGGCCGGGTGCAGCGCACCCGGCGATCCGCAGGCGGGAGGGGCCGATAACGCCGCATCCGGCGCTGTTGGCGCGGGAACTGTGTCGGCGGGCGGCGGCGCGCCAGCGCCTGACGCCTCGCTCGATCCGGAATCGGCTAACGCTGCTTCGTCGCCTATCACTGCGGCTGCATCGGCGGATCGCACGCCTTTATCCTGTGCGGCAGACATCGGTACGGCGGCGGCAGAGCGATTGGCAAAGACATGCCGCAATGTGTCGCCCGCTAGCCGGCCGCCATGCAACGTCGCCAATAGTTGCGCCATCATGCAGGATGAAATCGCCCGCAGTTGCGCGCTGTTTGACGGAAAGGGAGAGCCGATGGCCGGCTGCGGTCCTGATCCAAAAGGCATGGAAGCGGCCGCCAATGTCGTCAAACGCTATTATGCCGCACTGAACGCCCGCGATTATGATACCGCCTGGCGGCAGTGGGGCAATGACGGTCCCCCGAACCAGTCGCTGGCTCGTTTTCGGGCAGGCTTTGCCGACACCCGATCGACACAGGTGACGATCGGCCACCTGACGCCCGGCGATGCAGGCGCAGGCTCGGTCTATCAAACCATTCCCGTGAAGGTGAATGCCGTCCTGGCGGATGGCTCTCATCAGCGCTTCGCCGGCAGCTATGTTGTGCGCCGGGTCAATGATATCGACGGCTCCACCGCCGATCAGCGACGCTGGCATATCGATTCTGCACGCCTCAAAGCCGCGCAATGACGCTTCAGAATACCGCTTTCACCAATTGAGCGAAGGCATGGGCGCGGTGGCTCATGGCGTGCTTGGCGTCGGGGTCCATTTCTCCAAAGCTGATGTCATGCCCATGGGGCTGAAACATCGGATCATAGCCAAAGCCCTTGTCTCCGCGCGGCGGCCAGACGATGGTGCCATCGACCCGACCCTCGAACGCTTCGACATGACCGTCCGGCCAGGCAAGGGCGAGGGCGCAAACGAAATGGGCATCATGGCCGGCATCAGGCCCTTTGGCCGCAATCCCGTCCCAGACCTTCTGCATCGCCAGGTTGAAGTCCTTGTCCGGGCCCGCCCAGCGCGCCGAAAAAAGTCCCGGATCGCCGCCCAGCGCCTCGACACATAGGCCGCTGTCGTCGGCCAGAGCGGGCAAGCCACTCAAGTCCGCCGCCTGCATCGCCTTCAACTCCGCATTGGCGATGAAGGTCGTGCCGGTTTCCTCCGGTTCGGGCAGGTCAAGCGCGCCGGCGGAAATCGGCTCAATGCCATAGGGGCCGAGCAGCGCCGCAATCTCGTGCACCTTGCCCGCATTATGACTGGCGATCACCAGCTTGCCTGGCAGCAATTTGCGGATCGCCTGTTCCTGTCCGAAATCGTCGCTCATAAGTTTTACTATCTCCGTTCACTTCGAGCTTGTCGAGAAGCGGTTTAAGACATTGGTTCTCGACAGGCTCGAACCGAACGTGGGAACGCGCTTACCGCCCGGTGGCCGCGTCCTGCGCTGCAAAGATCTTGGCGCAGCCGATGCGGGCAAGGCGCAGCAGGCGCAATAACTCTTCCTCGTCATAGGCTGCGCCTTCGGCCGTCGCTTGTACCTCGGCGAACTTGCCGTCGCCAGTCAGGATCAGGTTGGCGTCCGTCTCGGCGTTGCTATCCTCGGCATAGTCGAGGTCGAGCACGGGCGTGCCATTGTAGATGCCGCAGCTGATCGCCGCGACCTTCTGGATGATCGGGTCTTGCATGAGCGCGCCCGAAGCCAGCAGCTTGTCGACCGCAATGCGCAGCGCGACCCACGAGCCGGAAATGGCCGCCGTGCGGGTCCCGCCGTCAGCCTGGATCACGTCGCAATCGACCACGATCTGCCGCTCGCCCAGGGCCTTCAAGTCGACCACGGTCCGCAGCGAGCGGCCGATCAGCCGCTGAATTTCCTGGGTGCGACCCGACTGCTTGCCCTTGGCTGCCTCGCGGCTGCCGCGCGTATGGGTGGCGCGGGGCAGCATCCCATATTCTGCCGTCACCCAGCCTGAGCCCTTGCCGCGCAGGAAGGGCGGCACCTTTTCCTCCACCGACGCGGTGCACAGCACGCGGGTATCGCCGAAGCTGACCAGGCAGCTGCCCTCGGCATGGATGGTGAAGCCGGGCTCCATGGTGATGTCGCGCATCTGGTCGGGCGCGCGGCCGGAAGGACGCATAGATAATCTCCTTGCATGGATCAGGCTGGCGCGCCCAGCCGGGCCGACACCGCCGATGCGCCAGAAAGCGCACTTGCAACGTCGCTTAGCGGTCGATGGCGCGACTTGCCAGTGTCCAGCGCGCCATTTGGGCGATAAGAGGGGGCATGACGACGAAAAACATGATCGCAGCCGGCCTGATTCTGCTGGCGGGCTGCACAATGGAGAGGGAAGGGCTGGAGCCGCCAAAAGCGCCGGGCGACGTGATCCGCTTCACCGCCGGTCGCTGCTTCGGTGCGTGCCCGACCTATACGGTGGAGGTGTCGCCCGATGGCTCTGGCCTGCTGGAGCCAGAACGCAACACTTCCGTCCCCGGCGCGACCCGCTTCACCCTGTCCAGCGCGCAATATCGCCGGCTCGTCACCACGCTGGCGCCGCACCGCCCGCCCTCCGGCACGACGCAGCGCATCGCCCATGGCGAAAATTGCGAAACCTTCGCCACCGATCTGCCGGCCTATAAGGTTGAATGGAGCCGGCCTGGCCAGGAGTCGACGAAGCTGGAATTCCAGTCGGGCTGCATGGACGCGCGTTATGGCAAGTTAAGGGTCGCTATCGCGTCCGTGCCCAAGATTCTTGACGTCGAACGCATGCTCAACCCGCGTGCGGTAACGCCGTGACGATCTTGAGCGGCGCGATTGCCGCGCTTAGATAAGGATTATGTCGGTTATCCCGATCTCTGAATTGAATGATCGCGCGCGCGATGTTTTCCGCCTGGTGGTCGAAAGCTATCTAGGCACGGGTCTGCCCGTGGGCTCGCGCACGATCAGCAAGATGGCGTCCTTGAGCCTGTCGCCGGCCTCGATCCGCAATGTCATGCAGGATTTGGAGGAGCTGGGCCTGCTTGCTGCGCCGCATACTTCAGCCGGACGGATGCCTACCGAAACGGGTTTGCGACTGTTTGTGGATGGCATGATGCAGGCGGCTGAACCGTCTATCGAGGAACGGCGCGCGATCGAGGCCGGGATTACGGAAAACGGCCCGATCGAAGAGGCTTTGTCCGCCGCCACGGCTACATTGAGCGGCCTGTCTGCCTGCGCCGGCATCGTCATGGTGCCCAAACGCGAACCGGTGCTGCGCCAGTTCGGCTTCGTGCCGCTGAACGCGCGCCAGGCGCTGGCCGTGCTCGTCGGGCAGGATGGATCGGTCGAAAATCGCGTGCTCGACCTGCCTGATGGCGTCAGCCCGGTCATGCTCAATGAAGCGGCGAATTTCATGTCGGCGCGTTTTGTCGGCCTGACCTTGCGCGAAGCGGGCGAGGCGCTTGGCCGTGAAATGGAGGCGGATCGCGGCGCGCTCGACCGGGCCGCTCGCGATCTGGTGGAACGTGGCATCGCTACCTGGTCGCACGACGCTGATGATCGTCCGGTGCTGATCGTGCGCGGGCAGTCCCGCCTGCTCGATGAAAGCATCGCCGCCGACCTCGAACGCGCGCGCCAGTTGCTCGAACAGTTGGAGGGCAAGCAGGAAATTATGGACCTCCTGCGCGGCGCGCTGGCGGGCAGCGCGACCAAAATCTTCATCGGGTCGGAAAACAAGCTCTTTTCCCTGTCGGGTTCTTCCGTCATAGCCGCACCCTATCGTGGCGCGGATGGCCGGGTCGTCGGCGTGGTCGGCGTGATCGGCCCCACGCGCTTGAACTATGCGCGAGTGATCCCCATGGTGGACTTCACTGCACAGACGCTGTCGAGATTGATGAGATGAGCGAAGACAATCAGAATCTGGAAAATACCGAAGTCGTCGATGCCCTGCCCGAAGATGGTGCGCCTTCTGGCGATGCCACGGCCGACCGCATCGCTGCTCTGGAAGCCGAGCTGGCGACCGCCAAGCAGGACATTCTCTATGCCCATGCTGATACGCAGAATGTGCGGCGGCGGCTGGAAAAGGAACTGGCCGACGCGCGCGCCTATGCCGCCACTGCCTTTGCCCGCGACATGCTGTCGGTGGCTGATAATTTGAGCCGCGCGCTTGCTGCCATTCCCGCTGACCTGCGCGACGACGAGAAGTTCAAGGGGCTGGTCGTGGGCCTGGAAGCCACCGGGCGCGAGCTGGAAAGCGTGTTCGGTCGCAACGGCATCACCAAGCTGGAATCGGTCGGCCAACCGCTCGACCCCAACAAGCATCAGGCAATGATGGAAGTCCCGTCCTCTGATGCGGAGCCGGGCACTATTCTCGTTGAAATGCAGGCCGGTTATATGATCAAGGACCGCCTGCTGCGCCCTGCCATGGTCAGCGTCGCCAAAAAGCCTGACTGATAAGCTCGGCCTCCCGCTCCAATCGGTAGGGGGAGGCGAGCACGCGCAACGTTATCCTGCCAGTTGTCGCTTCGTCGCCCGCCCATTCAGCATGGCGTCGATGTCGCTCTGCGAAATTCCCCAATCGGCAGGGTCGACGTTCGCCAATATTGCGTCGCGCGATAATGTTTCCCCGATCATTACGATCTCATTGTCAATCCACGCCTTCTCACGCGTGGAATAGAAGGCCAGAACCTTTGGACGTGATGCGCGCCGGCCATTGTCCAGCACCACGCCAATCCGGTTCGATCGTAGCTGCACGATCAATCCGACCGGATAGGTGTCGATGCTCTGCATAAAGCTGAACAGCAAAGCCGGATCAAAATGCCCGTCCCAGCTCTGCATTCGGGTGATGGCCTCTACCGGTGTCCAGGCTTCCTTATACGCCCGGTTGGACGTCAGCGCGTCATAGACGTCGCAAATCGCCCCCATGCGGGCGGCGAGGCTGATCTCTGAGCCCGAAAGATTTTCGGGATAACCGCTGCCATCGATTTTTTCATGGTGGTGACGGCATACGTCCAGCGCCAACTCCGGCACGGCGTCGATGTCCTTCAGCAACTCAAAGCCCCGCTCGGCATGCGTGCGCATCAGGCTGAATTCGGCATCCGTCAGCCGCCCGGCCTTGTTAAGCAATGCGTCGGGAACCAGCATCTTGCCGATGTCATGCAACAACCCAGCAGTGCCCAGGTCCGCTATCGTCGCTTCGTCCAATTTCATCTGCCGGCCAAGATTGATCATCAAGGCGCAGACCGCGACTGAGTGCAGATAGGTATATTCGTCCTTGGATTTCAGACGCAACACTTTGAGAAACGCCTGACGGTTCTTCTCGATCATGGTGGTTACATCCGCCACTACTGCCGTCACAGCGGCGCATTGCCCGGCCTTGCCTAGCCGGGCGGCATCGAAAATCTCGCGCATGACCTTCTTGGACCTGTCGGCAACGCGGCTGGCCTCGATCCGTGCCCGTTCCCGGCCGTCATCCTGGCGAATGGCGCGCGCGGGCTTTACGGCGACGGGATTGGTTGAGCGCGATGGGGTCGCGGCCACCGGAGCGATGATTCCAGCCGGCTTCAAAGAAGCCGGTTCGTCCACATCAAAGCCCTTCGACGTGTCGATGATCAGCCGCTCTATCCCGCTCTGAGCAATGGCCGTCATGTCATCTGCATCGACAAGCAGGAAACGTCCTCGCCAGAAAGGGTGCTTGAACCATGATCCTTCGAAGCGATGAATGAACATGCCGATCCGGACCTGATCGCGGAGGATGGATTTGTACATCAGCGGCGAGTCCAACGGCCTGCGGCTGCGGTAACGGTCAGCCGCGCAAAGGCCGGATCACATACGGTCAAACATCTGCTGCGAATGATCAAGCAGTCCGGCTTGGCGATCATATGCCCTCCCAATAGTGGAGGATTTAGCACATGCCGGTCAAAAACCCCTTAATGGAGCAGCCTCGCAACCCTTGACTCGCCGCTTCCATCTTGACGACATGCAAATTAAAGATATATCTAGACCTATCAAGATAAGGATTGGGAATATGCATACTCTATCGACGGCCGATCGCAGTCGCACTCGTTGCAGGCGGAACCATGCCGGCGTAGCTGTCTCATTCGGTGTCGGCTTCGGCGGTCGCGAAGGCCATGCCGGTGGCTTTGGCGGCGATACATTTGGACATCATGGTCTTCGCCGCGGCGGCGGCGGAGGAGGAGGAGGACGAGGCGGCGGCGGGCGCCGGCGGGTTTTTGAAAATGATGCGCTGCGGCTGGTCCTGCTCAAGCTGATCGCCGACGAACCGCGTCATGGCTACGACCTCATCCGCGCGATCGAGGCGCTATCGGGAGAGGTCTATGCGCCTAGTCCGGGGGTGGTCTATCCCACGCTCACATTGCTTTCGGATATGGAATTGATCGTAGAGCAGCCAGGCGAAAGCAGCCGCAAGCGCTTCGCTATCACCGACGCTGGCCATGCCAAGCTCGCGGAAGAAAAGGCCGCCCTCGATCAGGCGATGGAGCGGCTCGCCCAGCTCGCCCGCAGGGCGGAGCGCGTCGACCCGGCGCCTGTCCGCCGCGCGATGCACAATCTACGCTTCGCCGTCCAGCAACGGCTTGAAAAGGAAGGGGCCGACAACCAGACCATGTTCGACGTTGCCGCCCTGATCGACGAAGCCGCCAGCAAGATCGAAAGGCTCTGACCCATGACCATTACCGCAACCGTCCCCACCACCAGCGCCAGCCGCTATCTCCAGCAACTGTGCAAACATTGGAGCCACAAGTTCGAGGTCCGGTTTGACACGGATAGGGGGGATATCGCCTTCCCAATGGGGGCGATCCATATGGAGGCCCAGCCCGATGTACTGATTGTCTCTCTGGAACCTAGTCCCGAAGCAGATGTCGGCCGCTTCAAACAGGTCGTTGCAGATCATCTCGACCGCTTCGCCTTTCGCGAAGCGCCGCTCTCTTTCGACTGGCAGTGAAGTAAAGGGGCGGCGTGCCGCCCCCATGGCTTATCCGCGCGGAATCCGCCGCGCGCTTGCCAAATGATGGGCGTGGGTGATCGCAACGGCCAAGGCGTCGGCCGCATCAGGCCCTGCAATCCTCGCCCCCGGCAGCAGGCGCTGAACCATGGCATGGACCTGGTCCTTCGATGCGTTTCCGACACCGACGACGGACTTCTTGACCAGCCGCGCGGCATATTCGCCCACCTCCATGCCCGATCGCGACGCGGCGAGCAGAACCACGCCGCGCGCCTGTCCCAGCTTCAAGGTGGATTGCGGATTGACGTTGACGAACACCTCCTCGACCGCCGCGCCATCGGGGCGGTGCTCCAGGATCAGGTCGGTGAGCGCCAAGTCGATCGCCAGCAAACGTGTCGCCAGCGCCATGGCCGCGTCGGTCTTGATCTGACCATTGCCGATATGAGTTAGGCGATTTCCATCGGCCGCGATCAGGCCCCAACCGGTCGTGCCAAGGCCGGGGTCGAGACCGAGCAGGATCATGATGCAGGGGCGGTTCGGATAGGGACGGCGGCGGGGCGTCTCAGCCCAGCTTCTCCATCACGTCATCCGACACTTCATAATTGCCCCAGACAGTCTGGACGTCGTCATCATCTTCCAGCGTGTCGACCAGCTTCATCAGCGTGCCGGCATTGCTCTCGTCGACCTCGACCGTAGTGGTCGGCCTCCAGGCGAGCTTGGCGCCGTCCGCCTCGCCCAGCTTGGCTTCCAGCGCCTTGGTGACTTCGTGCAGCGCGTCCATCGCGGTCCAGATTTCGTGCTCGTCCTCGTTGGAGGACACATCGTCAGCGCCTGCTTCCAGCGCCGCTTCGAATACAGCATCGGCATCGCCCGCGCTGGCCGGATAGGTGATGAGGCCGAGATGTTCGAAGCCATGGCTAACCGCGCCCGATGCGCCCAGATTGCCGCCATTTTTGGAAAAGGCGGTGCGGACGTTGGTGGCGGTGCGGTTGCGGTTGTCAGTCAACGCCTCGACGATGATAGCAACGCCGCCCGGACCATAGCCCTCGTAGCGCACTTCCTCATAATTCTCCATGTCGCCGCCCGACGCCTTGTCGATCGCGCGCTGGATATTGTCTTTTGGCATCGACTGCGCCTTGGCGGCATTGACGGCCAGGCGCAGGCGTGGGTTCATGTCCGGGTCGGGCATGCCCATCTTGGCTGCGACAGTGATTTCCCGGCTCAGCTTGGAGAACATCGAGGACCGCTTCTTGTCCTGCGCGCCCTTGCGATGCATGATGTTCTTGAATTTGGAATGGCCGGCCACGGCCTTTCTCCCGATAATATCTATGATCCGAAGCGCGCTCTCTAACGAGCGCGCCCCGATCCTGCAATGTCGCAGGCGCTCGTGCCGGTCCGGACAGGCCCGGGGGAAAAGTTACTCCATCCCCAGCGCGGCGAGGTAGGTCTGGAGGATAGCCTCCATTTCCTGCCGGTCATGCGGCTGCATCTTCCGCAAGCGGACGATCTGGCGCATGATCTTGCCGTCATATCCATTGGCCTTTGCCTCCAGATAGACGTCCTTGATATCGTCGCCGATGCCCTTCTTTTCCTCTTCCAACCGCTCGATGCGCTCGATGAAAAGGCGTAGCTGATCGGCGGCAACATTGCCCTCGCTCATGGGGTTCTCCATATGTGAATGTGAATCGGTCGAAAGAATCGGATTGGCGCTCGCCTCTAATGGGTGTCGGCGTTCTTCGCCACACTCTCCTGCATCTTTGCGATCTGGTCGGGCGTGGCTTCGCCCTGATGCTGCGCCTTCCACTGGGCAAAGGGCATGCCGTGGATGATCTCGCGCGCTTCATCCCGGGTCACGTCGCCATGCGCCTGCGCCACCCAGTCGGCCAGGCAGTTGCGGCAGAAGCCCGCTGCCCCCATCAGGTCGATATTCTGCACGTCGGTCCGGTGCTGCAAATGCGCCACCAGGCGTCGGAAGGCGGTTGCGGCAACCGCATCGGTGAGTATGGTGTCGGCCATCGGCGATCCTTTTCGCTGAAACTACATCATCCTGTCGTGCAGCACGGATAACCCATAACGACGCGCTGGCAAGGCCAAGGGTCAGGCCCGGCGCGATCATGACGGTCAGGAGAAGACATGACTAAGTTACCGCCCCGCTCGCGAAAGGTGCGCATTCTGGCAACCCTTGGCCCCGCGAGTGATACGCCCGAAATGATCCGGGCGCTTTTCGTCGCCGGGGCCGACGCCTTCCGCATCAATATGAGCCATGGCACGCATGAGGATCATGCCGCGCGCATTGCCTCCATCCGCGCGCTGGAAAAGGAATTCAACCGGCCGACTACGATATTAGGCGACCTTCAGGGGCCAAAGCTGCGCGTCGGCACCTTCGAAAAGGGCCTTGCCATCCTGGAAAAGGGTGCTGCCTTCGTGCTGGATCAGGACGAAACGCCTGGCGATGGCCGGCGCGTCAATCTTCCCCACCCTGAAATCTACGCGGCGCTGGTTCCGGAAACGCGGCTGCTGCTCGACGATGGCAAGCTGGTCCTTCGGGTGAAGGCGGTCAGCGACGATCGCATCGACACCATCGTCGAAGTCGGCGGCACCCTGTCCAATCGCAAGGGCGTCAATGTACCGGACGTGGTCGTGCCGGTGCCCGCGCTGACGGACAAGGATCGCCGTGACCTGAGCTTCGCGGTGGAGCAGGGCTGCGACTGGATCGCGCTCAGTTTCGTGCAACGACCCGAAGACCTCGCCGAAGCGCGCAAGCTGATGGGCGGTCATGGCGCGCTCATGGCGAAAATCGAAAAGCCCTCCGCCGTGCAGCGGCTGGAAGAGATTATCGAACTGGCCGATGGCGTGATGGTGGCGCGTGGCGACCTGGGCGTCGAACTGCCGCCGCAGGCCGTGCCGCCGCTTCAGAAACAGATTGTCGCCACAGCGCGCACGCTGGGACGGCCGGTGGTTGTCGCGACCCAGATGCTCGAATCAATGATCAAGTCGCCATCGCCGACCCGCGCCGAAGTGTCCGACGTCGCAACGGCGGTCTATGATGGTGCCGACGCGATCATGCTGTCGGCCGAGACGGCAGCTGGCGACTGGCCCGTCGAAGCGGTCACGATGATGGACAGTATCGCCCACAGCGTCGAGCGCGATCCGGGCTATCTGGCGCGTTTGCACTTCACGGAGACGCGGCCCGATCCAACCACCGCCGACGCCTTGGCCGAAGCGGCGAGCAGCATTGTCTCGGTCATGGGCGCCAGCGCTATCACCTGCTTCACCTCATCGGGCAGCACCGTCCGCCGGGTCGCGCGCGAGCGGCCATCGGCGTCCATCCTGGCGCTGACGCCGCGATCGGACACGGCGCGCAAGCTCGGCCTGACCTGGGGGGTCCATGCCGTTCGCACCAAGGATATCGGCAATTTCGAGGAGATGATCGGCAAGGCCCGGCGGATGGCGCTGCGTCATGGCATGTCCGAAAAGGGCGGCAAGATCGTCGTGCTGGCCGGCGTTCCCTTTGGCACGCCAGGATCGACGAACGTCCTGCATGTCGCGGCCATTCGCGGCGACGAGCTCAAGGGCCGCGACGAATCGCCATCCTTCTGATGCTTTGGGTTCTGGCGAGAGGGTCTTGCCGGAACCCAAGCGCTGCCATCGGCTTTGGCAACGCGAAAAGGCGCCCGATCATCGACCGGGCGCCTTTCATAATTCGTTACGCAGCTTCCAAAAGGAAGCGACGATCGTCGTTTAGCCCTGGCGAGCCTTGAAGCGACGATTGGTCTTGTTGATGACATAGGTGCGGCCGCGACGACGGATCACGCGGTTGTCCCGGTGGCGGCCCTTGAGCGACTTGAGCGAGTTGCGGATCTTCATGGCAGTCGGCCTTTGATGAATCTGGTTTCGGTCTGAATTTCGAAGCGCTGCCCCTATGGGCCGGGGCGCGCAAAGTCAAGCGCGATGCGCCCATTTTTACCCCTGTTCATCGTCGATGCAGCAACTTCGTGGCTTTACGCGTTGAGAGGGGATTAGACCCGTCGCGCCGTCTATCCGGCACATGCCCGTTGGAGTGAAGTCATGTCGAAGCGTCCCCTGATTGCCGCCATTCTAGCTTTGCCGCTCGCCGCCTGTGCGACCGTTCCGCCGGTGGAAGTGACGCGCTTTCACATCGACAATCCGGCGCGATCCGGCACGATCGCCGTGGAAGAAATGCCTGGCAATCCCGATGTCAGCCTGGAGTTTCGCACCTATGCCGCGTCGGTGCAGCAGCAGTTTGCGCAGGTGGGCTTTGAACCCGTGCCAGAGGGCGCCAGCAGCGACTATGTCGCGCTCGTCAACTTTCGCCGCAGCTTCCGGCCCGGCGGCGTCGATCGCAGCGGCCGGCCAGTGAGCGTGGGTGTTGGCGGCGGCGTTGGCAGCGGTGGCTATTCCGGCCTGGGGCTGGGCGTTGGCATCAACCTGTCCGGCAAGCCCAAGGATATCGTGACGACCGAGTTGCACGTGCAATTGCGCCGGCGATCCGATTCGACGACGATCTGGGAAGGTCGCGCCTATACCGAAGGCAAGCAGGGATCGGCCGAGGCGCAACCCGCCGCCGCCGCACAGAAGCTCGCCAGTGCGTTGATCAGGGGCTATCCTGGCGAATCCGGGCGCACTATAACGGTCAAATGAGCATCAGCATTTCCAGCGCTTTCGATAGCGGCAACATTCGCGTCCTTTCCATCACCGACACGGCGTCAGGCCCGCGCGCCGAACTGGAGATCGTCACCGATCATCAGAGCGATTTTTACCAGTGGTTCCATTTCCGCCTGGCCAACGCGGCGGGGCAGGATGTGGAACTGGCCATCGTCAACGGCGCGCGGTCGGCCTATCCCGATGGCTGGCCCGGCTATTGCGCCCGCGTCAGCGAAGATCGCGAAAACTGGTTTCTTGCCGACACCAGCTATGCCGACGGCACGCTCACCATCCGCCTGACGCCCGATAGCAATGCCGTGTGGATCGCCTATTTCGCGCCCTATTCGATGGAGCGCCACCACGACCTGATCGCCTGGGCGGCAGGGCAGCCGGGCGTGGTTCATCGCGAATTGGGTCTGACGCTGGACGGGCAACCGATGGACATGCTGACGCTGGGCGATGGGCCCAAGCAGCTGTGGCTCTATGCCCGCCAGCATCCGGGCGAAACCATGGCGCAATGGTGGATGGAAGGCGCGCTGGAACGATTGTGCGACGAAGAAGACGCCGTCGCGCGCTTGTTGCGGCAGAAGGCGACGATCCATCTTGTCCCCAACATGAACCCAGACGGCAGCCGGCGCGGGCATCTGCGCACCAATGCGGCTGGCGTCAACCTCAACCGCGAATGGCACGAACCCAGCGCGGAACGAAGCCCGGAAGTGCTGCTGGTGCGCAATGCCATGGATGAAAGCGGCGTCCATTTCGCGATGGACGTCCATGGCGACGAGGCGATACCCGCCGTTTTCATCGCGGGCTTTGACGGCATTCCTTCCATCACCGAGCGTCAATCGCAGCTCTATCATCGCTATCGTGACACGCTGGCGCAACGCACGCCCGATTTTCAGACGCGGCGGGGCTATCCGGTTGCCGGCGCGGGCAAGGCCAATCTGTCCATGTCCACCAATCAGGTGGCGGAGCGGTTCGGCGCTGTCGCGATGACGCTGGAAATGCCCTTCAAGGACAATGACGACCTGCCCGACGCCGATTATGGCTGGTCGCCGGCCCGGTCGATGCAATTGGCCAAGGATTGCCTGGCCGTGCTGGCGGAGATGATCGACGATCTGTGACGGATGCGCGTTGGCGCGTCAGTCGAACAGCTCAGACAGGAAATTCGTCATCGCCTGGAAGCTCCGCCGGTCGGCGGCGGGGCTGTAGGCCAAGCCCTTGTCAGGCATGTTGGCCGATTCGTCGGTGAAGGCATGGCCGGTATGGCCATAGGCATGGATTTGCCAGTCGCATCCGGCTTCCGTCAGTTCACGGGCAAGCCCCATCGTCGCATCGGGAGGGGCGATCGGGTCGTCCCAGCCATGGCAGACGAGCAGTTTTGCGCTGATGGCGGCATTGGGGAAGGGCGGCGGATCATAGACGCCATGGAAGCTCACGCCGCCCGCAATGTCCGCGCCGCTGCGCGCCAGGTCGAGGACGCACAGGCCGCCGAAGCAGAAACCGATAGCCGCCGTCCGGTCCGCGTCCACCATGTCCAGCCCCTTGAGCACCATATGTGCCGCGTTGACCCGGTCGCGCAGCACCGCGCGATCGTCCCGTAACGCATTCATGTAGCGGGCTGCGTCCGGTTCCGTCCGGGTGGTGCGCTTGCCCTGTCCGTACAGGTCGACAACCAGCAGGTTGTAGCCAAGCTCTGCCACCCTTTGGGCATAGGCGAAATCCGCGTCCTTGGCGCCGAGCACATTGGGAAAGAGCAGGACGCCAGGGCGCCGACCAGCCTTGGGATCGGCCACGACCATATGTTCGAACGGCTCCCCGTCAATCTCGTGAACAAGCGATTCGCGCGTAATGGTCATGATTGATCCCCTGATGCTTAAAGGCTGCCGAAGCCAGGCGCTTCGCCGCGCGCGTTCGCTCGCAGGCGCTGCGGCCTTTTCCAGCCGATACGGGGCCGCTTGCGCAGCCGCAATGTCGGCCAGTCGCCACGGTCGCTGCGTTCAGCGAGGCGCATGCCCTGTGCGCGATAGGCCGCCAGGACAGCATCGGCCTGGCCATCGAGCAAGCCGGCAAGGACAATGGTACCGCCATCCTCGACCAAAGCGCACAAGGCTGGCGCCAATTCGATCAGCGGACCGGCCAGAATGTTGGCGATGAGCAGGTCATAGGGCGCGCGGCCGACGATCGCGGCATGGTCGGCGCCCGCTGCCGTCACCAGCGCCAATTTCCCGGCGCCGCTGCCTAGCAAGACTCCATTGGCGCGGGCATTGTCGGCGCTGATTTCCACCGCGACCGGGTCGATGTCCGACGCGATGGCGTGCGCGCGCGGCCAGAGGTTCAGCGCGGCGAAGGCAAGCAGCCCCGTGCCGGTGCCGATGTCGGCGACATTGCGGTATCGCATGCCCACGCGCCGCATCCGGTCCAGCATGGCGAGGCATCCGGCGGTGGTTTCATGCTGGCCGGTGCCAAAGGCGCGGCTGGCCTCGATCAGCAGATTGACGTGACCGGGGGCCTGCGGATCGCTCGCCAGGTTGCGGACGTGGAAGCGACCGGCGGTGACGGCCTCCAGCCCCTGCTGGCTGATCGTCACCCAATCTTCGTCGGGCAGTTGCTCGATAAGGGGTTTTGTCCCGGTGGCGCTGGGCACCAGCGTCTTGAGCAGTTTCACGGCGGCGGCGCTGGGCTTGCCTTCGAAATAGGCGTCCAGCTGCCACTGATCCTCGTCGTCGGGATTGGCCTCGCTGGTCATCAGCACCGGCGGGCGGTCCATCAGGGCGAAGGCGGCGATGTCGCCGTCCAGTGCCTCGGCCTCGGCGCGGGTGCAGGGCAGGGTGACTTTCCAGCTTTGCCCGGCTGGCGCGGCGACGGCATCATTCATGCCGCCGGCCTTACTCCAGCATGCAAGGCAGGGGAAGCGTCAGGCGACCTGCCGCCCAAAGTCGGACGACGCATTGCGCAGCCCCGCCAATTTGCCCTCCACGCTCATGAAGCCGCGTTCCAGCTGGTCGATTTCCGACGCGACGATCTCCGTATCCTGGCGGATCGCGGAAATGGTGCTGGACATCGAATCAGCGGCCAGCGCGGTTTCGTCCACAGCCGCGGTAATCATCGTGACGGTCTGCGCCTGCGCGTCCATGGCGTGGCGGATGCGATCGGCGCTGGCCTGAACCTCGCCGACGGTGTCGCGGATACGCTCGTTGGTTTCGACCGACTGGCGCGTCGAATTCTGGATATCGGCGATCTTGCCGGCGATTTCGTCGGTTGCGCGCGCGGTCTGGTTGGCGAGGCTCTTGACCTCCTGCGCCACGACAGCAAAGCCGCGCCCCGCATCCCCTGCACGCGCTGCTTCGATCGTGGCGTTGAGCGCCAGCAAATTGGTCTGGCCGGCGATGTCGCGGATCAGGCCCAGGATGGATTCGATCGATTTGGCATGCTCGGACAGGGTGGCGGACATGCTGACGGCGTCGCCCGATTGCTGCGCGGCGCGTTGCGCTACGTCGGCCGCGCCCTCGACTTCGGTGCGCGCGTCTTCGATCGCGCGGATGAGGCCGGCAGAGGTGCGCGCGGCTTCACGCATCGCCAGAGCCGACTGTTCGGCGGCGGCGGCGACTTCGGACGCCTTGCCCAGCATGCCGCGGGTCGCGGCCGACGCATCCTTGGCCTGTTCGCGCAGCGATTCGCCCAGTTTCGTCGCGCCGTCGATTTCGCCCATGATGCGCTGCTCGAACAACAGACCATAGCGCTGCCGTTCGGATTTCTGTGCTTCGGCCTGATCGTTGGCCAGCACATTGCTCATGACGCCCGAATCAAGCATCGCAATCTGCAACATCGCCCGTTGCAATCCGCGTGCGCGCGCCGGATCGTCGGCGCATCGTTCCCACAGCAGATCCAGGATGGTTTCGTTGGCGCTGGCGACTGCGGTGATGACCGCCCGAACCGAAACGTCATGCTTGCGCGCATGGCGCACGCAATTGGCGGCCGATCGCGCCCAGTCGCCCTGCTGAAAATGCAGTAGTTTCTGTTCGACATAATGCCGCGCCTCGGTGCGGATTCGTTCCACGACCGCGCTGCTCAATCGCTGGTCCAGCCCGGTGTCGCGCATGTAGGAGGTGAAAAAGGCCTCCGCGACCTTGGGTATGTCCGCCTCGATCAGCTGGCCGATTTCCTGCGCGGCGCGGCCCACTTGACCGCTGGCGTCGATTTCCGCCATCAGTTCGGGGTTGAGGGTAGCGGCGGATACGGTCGACGGCATGGATGAGTGCCCTTGCTGGTCTTGTGAATGGTGAACTGGCGCCATCCTTAGCGGCCTTTGGTTAATCACTTCTTATGCCAGATAGCCCTGAAGTGCAGGCTTTCGCACGCTTGCGCGGCTTGCCCTTGTCGCGCTTCGCTCTTAAGGGGACGGGACTCGAGCACAAGATCAGGGACAAGGGTAGACATGGCGCGAACCTCCAGCCGGCCGCTCTCGCCGCATTTGACGATCTGGAAATGGGGCCCGCACATGGCCGTTTCCATCATGCACCGCGTGACGGGCAACGGCCTGGCCACGGTCGGCGCGCTGGGCCTGGTCTGGTGGCTGATGGCCGCCGCGATCGGCCCGGAAGCCTATGCGACCTTCGTCAGTTGCGCGACATCGCCCATTGGCTATCTGGTAATGATCGGCCTTAGCTGGTTCTTCTTCCAACATCTCTGCTCCGGATTGCGCCACTTCGTCCTCGACATGGGGGCGGGCTATGAACTGCGCACCAACAAGAGCTGGTCGATCGGCGTGTTCCTTGCCGGCGCGGCGCTGACCATCCTGTTCTGGGCATATATCTTCTTCGGAAAGGCGTTCTGATGGGCACGGGAACTGGTATCGGCCGCGTTCGCGGGCTCGGCTCCGCCAAGGAAGGCGCACATCACTGGCTGACGCAGCGCTATACCGCGGTCGGCAATCTGCTGCTGGTGCTGTGGCTGCTGTTCAGCCTCATCAGCCTGCCGGGCCTCGATTATGACAGCGTGGTTGCCTGGATCGCCAACCCGCTGGTCGCGGTGCCGATGATGTTGATGCTGGTCAGCATCTTCCTGCACCTGCGCCTTGGCATGCAGGTGATGCTGGAGGATTATGTCCACGACAAGGGCCTCAATTTCCTCTGCATTCTGCTGCTGAACTTCTATGCCATTGGCGGCGCGGCCGCCGGCATCTTCGCGATCGCCAAGATCGCCTTCACGGGGACTGCCGAATAATGACCGAAGCCTACAAGATCATCGATCACACCTATGACACGGTCGTCGTCGGCGCGGGCGGTTCGGGCCTGCGCGCCACCATGGGCAGCGCCGAAGCGGGCCTGAAGACCGCCTGCATCACCAAGCTGTTCCCGACCCGCAGCCACACGGTCGCGGCGCAGGGCGGCATCGCCGCGAGCCTTGGCAACAACAGCCCGGACCACTGGACCTGGCATATGTACGACACCGTCAAGGGGTCTGACTGGCTGGGCGACCAGGACGCGATCGAATATATGGTGCGCGAAGCGCCTGCCGCGGTCATCGAGCTGGAACATGCCGGCGTGCCGTTCAGCCGCAACGAAAATGGGACGATCTACCAGCGTCCCTTCGGTGGCCATATGCAGAATATGGGCGAAGGCCCGCCGGTGCAGCGCACCTGCGCGGCGGCCGACCGCACCGGCCATGCTATGCTCCACGCGCTCTATCAGCAGTCGCTGAAATATGACGCGGACTTCTACATCGAATATTTCGCCATCGACCTCATCATGGAAAATGGCGAATGCCGGGGTGTCATCGCGCTCTGCATGGAGGATGGCTCGATCCACCGCTTCCGCGCCCACGCGGTCGTGCTGGCGACGGGCGGCTATGGCCGCGCTTATTTCTCCGCCACGTCGGCGCATAGCTGCACCGGCGATGGCGGCGGCATGGTGCTGCGCGCTGGTCTGCCGCTCCAGGATCTGGAGTTCGTGCAGTTCCACCCGACCGGCATCTACGGCGCGGGCGTGCTCATCACCGAAGGCGCGCGCGGCGAGGGCGGCTACCTCACCAACAGCGAGGGCGAGCGTTTCATGGAACGCTATGCTCCGTCGGCGAAGGACCTGGCCAGCCGCGACGTCGTGTCGCGCTCCATGGCGATGGAAATGCGCGAAGGGCGCGGCGTTGGCCCCAACAAGGACCATATCTTCCTGCACCTGGATCATATCGACCCCAAGGTGCTGGCCGAACGCCTGCCCGGCATCACCGAAAGCGGCAAGATTTTCGCGGGCGTCGACCTGACGCGCCAGCCGCTGCCGGTCACGCCGACGGTCCATTACAATATGGGCGGCATCCCCTGTAACTATCATGGTCAGGTGGTGACGAAGGTCGGCGACGATCCCGAAGTCGTGGTGCCCGGCCTTTATGCCGTGGGCGAAGCCGCCTGCGTGTCGGTGCATGGCGCGAACCGCCTTGGCTCCAACAGCCTGATCGACCTTGTCGTCTTCGGCCGCGCGACCGGCCTGCACCTCAAGGAAACATTGAAGCCCAATGGCAGCCACAAGCCGCTGCCCAAGGATGCGGCTGATCTGGCGCTGTCGCGCCTCGACACATATCGCAATGCCAAGGGCGGATCGCCCACCGCCGCGATCCGTCTGGAAATGCAGCACACCATGCAAAAGCATGCCGCCGTGTTCCGCGACAGCGAATTGCTGGCCGAAGGCGTCACCAAGATGGCGCAGGTCAACAAGCGGATGGAGGACGTGTCCGTCGCCGACCGCTCGCTGATCTGGAACACCGACCTCATCGAGACGCTGGAGCTCGACAATCTGATGTCGTCGGCGGTCTGCACGATGGTCAGCGCCGAAAACCGCAAGGAAAGCCGTGGCGCGCATGCGCATGAGGATTTCCCGAACCGCGACGACGAAAACTGGATGAAGCACACGATCAGCTGGTTCGACGGCTGGGGCGGCAAGGGTGGCAAGGTCAGCCTCGATTATCGTCCGGTCCACGATTACACGCTCACCGACGAAGCGAATTATATCAAGCCCAAGGCGCGAGTTTACTAAGGGCCGCGACGACAGGTTGAAGGATAAGGGCGGGCCTGCGGGTCCGCCCTTTTCGTTTGGGGGAAGCGGTGGCCGGTCGAGCCGGGCGGCATTGCTGTCCTGCCTGAGCGGGCGGGGAACGAGCGCCGATCCCAAACGTCCATGCCGGGAATGCGCCACAGGGCGGAAGGGACCGGGATGGACGAAACCGACAGCAAATGGATGCAACGCGCGATCGACCTTGCGCGCAGCAAGGGCAGTTCGCCGCAGGATACGCCGATCGCCGCGATCATCGTGCTCGACGGCGCGGTGCTGGCGCAGGGCGTCAACGAAACCGAGGAGCGATGCGACGCGACCGCGCATGCCGAAATGATGGCGTTTCGCGCGGCGGGGCAGGTCCATGGCGACATGGATTTGCGCGGGGCTACGCTCTATTCGACGCTCCAGCCGTGCGGCATGTGCACCATGGCGTCGATCTGGACCAAGATCGGCCGCATCGTCTACGGCGCGGGGCGCGACGATGTCCACGCCATGTATTTTGAGGACCGGCATCTCGACACGATGGATTTCATCGCCGACGCCTGGCGCGACGACCTTACGCTGGAGGGCGGATGCCTGAAAGACGCATGCGCGTCGCTCTATTTTGGTCCCGATGATGACGTGCCGGAGGAGCTTCAGGGCAATATCTGATCGGCGCGCCGCGTGACGGGTGCGAAGTTCACAGTGTCGTCGGGCGTTTTCGGCCCGAAGCGACCGCAAGGCGACCACGAAGCGCCTGCGAGGCGACCAGGAAGCGACACATCCAACAGGGCGCTGGCGGATGGGGTTGGCGGGCGGAATGGTCTGCGAGCGCATCAACAAGGATGAAGCAGAAAAGGCGGGAATAGGACAGATATTTGCGGGGGGAGGGCGGCTCTGCTTCGGTCCGGTGTCGATCATTTTTTGCCATTCCGAGCCACATTTAACTGCCGGAGAAACGGTCACTTAAGCCGTCCATTTTTTGCCAGCTGCCAACCACGCCTCATAGAAAATAAGCTCGTCGTCGCCACGGAGAATTGACCAGCCTGCCTCTTGGAGAAAAGAATCTGGCTCCATAGAAATATTATCTTTATAACAACCACGTATGAACATGAAAAATAAACAGTTTTCAGATCTTTCTCGGAGGTTTGCTAGCATTTGGCCAATGGCATCACTAGACAAATCCAAAAATTTTGGAGAGTTTAAGTTGCGCACTATGCTATTTATCATGGCGTGACCGAGATGAAACGACATACAGTCATCTTTCAATAAATCTGCGAGCCCCGGTACCGCACGTATGTCACGTTCTAAATCATCGGCGGACTCATTGAGGGCAATATCATCAGATGACCGGATGCCGAATTTCTCTAGGCCATTCATTTCTACGGGCACCTTTCGAATGATCGGCCGATAATGGCAGGTATAGCTTACACGATAGTTTAAACCCGCCGGTCCGCTAGCCACCCATCCCGTCAGCCTTAGGGATGCGGGGGCCCGTCTTCTGACGTCTGGCCATGTGCAGCGTCGGGAGATGGATCCCCGCCTGCGCGGGGATGACGGTGAAAATGCGGGGGTGACGACAGGGATGGGCGCGCGCTCCTGATCCAACCCGTCAACCAGCCTCGAACGGCAGCAGCGCCTCATACACCTCAAGTCCCGGCTTGCCGTCTATCGTCCGGCCCTGTCGCAGCAGGAAGGCGTGTTTCACGATTTCGGCCTGTTGCTCGATGCCGTAGCGCGCGAAGGGCTTGCCCGGCGCGATGGCATAGTAATAGCGGCAGAAGGGATGGCGCATCAGCGGGAGCCACCATCTGCCCGATCTTTGCGCCTGCCAGACATGGGTCATTTCGTGGATGAAATGCGCCTGGAGATGGAGCGGCTGGTCGCGAAAATCGGCGCAGAACAGGCCGCCTTGCGGGTGGAACCACAGGTCGCCATCGGGCGCCATGGTGACTCGCCGGGGCTGGAGCGGCCACCAGGCACGCTCATGGACGCGCACGCGCCCATAGTCGATCGCGACGCCGAACATCGCGCGGGCGAGCGCAACCTCGCCCGGTGTCAGCGGCCGGCTGGTCAATTGGCGCTGTTGTCCGCCGGGGCCGGGGCTGCGGCGCCTTCCGGCTTGCGGATCACGGCATCGACCAGCAGCCGGTCGCCATTGTCGAGCAGGAAAGTGAGCTGCATCTTGCCCCGGCTAATGGCGGTGTCGTTGACGCCCCAGAGCATCAGATGCTTGCCGCCCGGCGCGAACGTCACCGTGCCCTTGGCCGGAATGTCGACGCTGTTGATCGGCTTCATCGTCATGACGCCATTTTCCTCGACGCTTTCGTGCATCTCCACTTTAAGCGCATAATCGGTGAGCACGCCGCGCAGCCGGGTCGCGCTGTCGCCGCCATGGGCGACGAAATAGCCGGCCGAGGGACGATCCTTGTTCGGCGACAGGCGTATCCAGGCCTGGTCGATATAGGTGGGGGCGGGGTCTCCGCAGGCGGCCAGGGCCAACGGCGCTGCCAGGGCGATGAGGGCAAGGGGACCACGCATCTCTCACTCCATGTCTGTCTTGTTTCAGGTCGGTTGCATAGCTAATCGCCCCTGCGCCTTGTGCCAAGCGAAAGCACGCCTATATCCCCCGTGCAAACCGGCCTTGCCTTGGCGCTTTCGTGAGGTATTTGGCCTTCAACCGCTGAACGCATGATTTGGGGTTAAAAGAGGAAAAAATGGCAAAAGTTATCGGGATCGACCTTGGCACGACCAACAGCTGCGTGGCTGTGATGGATGGCGGCAAGCCCAAGGTTATCGAAAATGCGGAAGGGGCGCGGACCACGCCCTCGATCGTCGCCTTCGCCAAGGATGGCGAGCGCCTGATCGGTCAGCCGGCCAAGCGCCAGGCGGTCACCAACCCGGACAATACGATTTTCGCGGTGAAGCGCCTCATCGGCCGCCGCTTCGACGATCCCATGACCAAGAAGGACATGGAACTCGTCCCCTATTCGATCGCCAAAGGCCCGAACGGCGACGCCTGGGTCAAGGCCGGCGGCCAGGACTACAGCCCGTCGCAGATCAGCGCCTTCACCCTGCAAAAGATGAAGGAAACCGCCGAAAGCTATCTGGGCGAAACGGTCACGCAGGCGGTCATCACCGTTCCTGCTTACTTCAACGACGCCCAGCGTCAGGCCACCAAGGACGCGGGCCAGATCGCCGGTCTTGAGGTGCTGCGCATCATCAACGAGCCGACTGCGGCGGCGCTTGCTTATGGCCTGGACAAGCAGGACGGCAAGACGATCGCGGTCTATGACCTTGGCGGCGGCACGTTCGACATCTCCATCCTGGAGATTGGCGACGGCGTGTTCGAAGTGAAGTCGACCAATGGCGACACCTTCCTGGGCGGCGAGGATTTCGACGCGAAGGTCGTCGAATATCTGGCTGCCGACTTCCAGAAGGCCGAGGGCATTGACCTCACCAAGGACAAGCTGGCGCTCCAGCGTTTGAAGGAAGCCGCCGAGAAGGCGAAGATCGAATTGTCCTCGGCGCAGACGACCGAAGTAAACCTGCCCTTCATCACCGCTGACCAAAATGGTCCCAAGCACCTCGTCAAGACGGTGACGCGCGCCGATCTGGAACGCCTTGTCGCGGACCTCATCAAGCGGACGATGGAGCCGTGCAAGAAGGCACTGGCGGACGCGGGCGTGTCGGCGAGCGAGATCAGCGAAGTCGTCCTTGTCGGCGGCATGACCCGCATGCCCAAGGTGCGCGAGGCGGTGAAGGATTTCTTCGGGAAGGAGCCGCACACCGGCGTCAACCCGGACGAAGTCGTCGC